>JAJECB010000001.1 GCA_022822245.1 Gammaproteobacteria bacterium | reverse complement strand
CCGACCGGTACAACGCGTGGCTCGCAATGGTTTGAGGGGTCGGGCGGCGGGGTAGGCGATCCCGCCCCGCCACCACCCGCGGCGGCGGCCCCGGCCCCCGGCCCCCCGCCGCTTCACCCGGGGAACATCGTGGCCGCCATCGCTCCGGATCCTCCCGCGACCCTCACCACCGCGGACGGGATTCCGCTCAAGGTGAGCTTCGACCGGGCGCTCCGGCGAAGCCGGCTCAAGGCACTCGGGCTCGTCCTCCCCCTCTTCGCGTTCCTCCTCATCACCTTCCTCGTCCCCATCGGGGACATGCTGTTCCGCAGCGTCGAGAACCAGCTCGTCGGGAACGTGCTGCACCGTACCGTCCCGAAGCTCGCCGGCTGGAACCCGACGTCGGGCAAGCTGCCGGACGAGGCGACGTTCGAGGCCCTCGTCGCGGACTTCAAGGAGGGCCGGGAGAATCGCACCATCGGGCGGGTGGGGGTACGGCTCAACTACGAGCTGGGCGGGATGTCGAGCCTGTTCCGCAAGACCGGACGGCGCGCGAAGCGCATCGACGAGCCCCCCTACCGGGAGGCGATGATCGAGCTCGACAAGCGCTGGGGGAGCCTCGACGTCTGGCGGCTCATAAAGCGCGAGAGCGACGCCTACACCGCCTCGTACTATCTCTCCGCCGCAGACCTTCGCTTCACCGCGGACGGCTCCATCGCCCGCCAGCCGGAGGAGCGGCAGATCTACGTGCACCTCTTCGGCCGGACCCTGTGGCTCAGCCTCGTCATCACCGTGCTCTGCCTCCTCCTCGGCTACCCGATCTCGTACCTGATGGCGACCCTCCCCGTCCGCACCAGCAACCTGCTGATGATCATGGTGCTGCTCCCGTTCTGGACCTCGCTCCTGGTCCGGACCACCTGCTGGATCGCGCTCCTCCAGCAGCAGGGGGTCATCAACGATCTCCTCGTCTTCGTCGGCGTCATCGGCGACGACAACCGCCTCGCGATGATCCACAACCGCACCGGGACGATCATCGCGATGACCCACATCCTGCTCCCGTTCATGGTGCTCCCGCTCTACAGCGTGATGAAGACCATCCCCCCGAGCTACGTACGGGCGGCGCGCTCGCTCGGCGCGAACCCGTTCACCGCCTTCGTCAAGGTCTACATGCCGAACACGGTGGCGGGGGTCGGGGCGGGGAGCATCCTCGTCTTCATCATCGCCATCGGGTACTACATCACCCCCGCCCTCGTCGGGGGGACTTCGGGGACCCTCATCAGCAACTTCATCGCCCACCACATGCAGGTGTCGCTCAACTGGGGGCTCGCCGCCGCCCTGGGCGCCCTGCTCCTCGCGGTCGTGCTCGCGCTCTACGTGCTCTACGACAAGCTGGTCGGCATCGACAACATGAAGCTCGGCTGAGGCAGCGGCGAACCATGGCCCTTCCCCCCTACACCACGACCCTGGAACGGGTCTGGTTCTATACGTTCCGGATCATCTGCGGCCTCATCTTCTTCTTCCTCATCGCGCCGCTCGTCGTCATCGTCCCTCTCTCGTTCAACTCGGTGCCGTACTTCACGTTCACCCCGGAGATGCTCTCCCTCGATCCGGCCGGGTACTCGCTTCGCTGGTACACGGACTTCTTCACCAACCTCAACTGGCAGGGGGCGGTGAAGAACAGCGTCATCATCGCGTTCTTCGCGACCATCTTCGCGACGGCCCTCGGGACCCTCGCCGCCCTCGGCCTCAGCCGCGCCCACATGCCCTTCCGGACCACGATCATGGGGCTTCTCATCTCGCCGATGATCGTGCCCCTCATCATCTCCGCGGCCGGGATGTACTTCTTCTACTCCAAGGTCGGACTCCAGGGGAGCTACCTCGGGGTGATCCTCGCCCACACCGCGCTCGGCACCCCGTTCGTGGTGATCACGGTGACCGCGACCCTGGTCGGCTTCGACCACAGCCTGACCCGCGCCGCGGCGAGCCTCGGCTCGTCGCCCGCGCGGACCTTCTTCAAGGTGATCGTGCCGATCATCCTCCCCGGGGTAATCTCGGGGGCCCTCTTCGCGTTCGTGACCTCGTTCGACGAGGTGGTGGTGATCCTCTTCGTCGCGAGCTACGAGCAGCGGACCATCCCGTGGCAGATGTTCTCCGGGATCCGAGAGCAGATCAGCCCGACGATCCTCGCCGTCGCGACGATTCTCGTGTGCGTCTCCATCCTTCTCCTCGTCGCGACGGAGATGCTCCGCCGGCGCGGGGAGCGCCTGCGCGGCCTCACCCCGGCTTGAAGCGGGGCCTGCACGCCACCATCTGCGAGAGCGGCCCCGTCCGCCGTACGGCCCTCCGGCCAGAGTGGCCGGAAGGCGTGCTTCGGACGGGGGATCGCCCCCTTCCTTGCGGAGACACCCGGACATGAACGCACAGCCCGGCTTGCTGGCCGAGGTGCCTTCCCACGCCCGGTACCTCACGTTCCGCCGGCGCCCCGCGGCCGCGGACCCGCGCCCCGCCCTCGAGCGACTCGCCGCGCTCCCGGTCGACGGGGCCCGCGTGGTCGGCCTCGGCGCCTCGCTCGTCGGCGAACTCGGAGGGAGGATCGAAGGGCTGCGAACCTTCCCGGCCATGGAGGGGACGGGTTTCTCCGTCCCGTCGACCCCGGCCGCTCTCTGGTGCTGGCTGCGGGGCGAGGACCGGGGGGAGTTGGTCCACACGAGCCGCCTCGTGCGGCGCACGCTCGCGGACGCCTTCGAGATCGACACGGTCATCGACGCGTTCCGGCACCTCGACGGCCGCGACCTCACCGGCTACGAGGACGGAACCGAGAACCCGACCGGAGACGATGCGGTGGCCACGGCGTTGGTGTCGGGGGCGGGGGAGGGCCTCGACGGTTCCTCGTTCGTCGCGGTCCAGCAGTGGGTGCACGATCTCGACCGTTTCGAATCCTTCGGACCGGACGAGCAGGACGAGGTCATCGGCCGGCGCCGGAGCGACAACGAGGAGAGGGAGGACGCGCCGGAAGCGGCGCACGTCAAGCGCACCGAGCAGGAAGCCTTCGATCCCCCCGCCTACCTACTCCGCCGCTCCATGGCGTGGGCGGACGCGGCCCGCGAGGGGCTCGTGTTCGTGTCGTTCAGTGCGAGCCTCGACCCCTTCGAGACCCTGATGCGCCGGATGACGGGAGCGGAAGACGGAATCGCCGACCACCTCTTCCGGTTCACCCGCCCCGTTACCGGGAGCTATTTCTGGTGCCCGCCGGTGGGTGACGGTCCTCTCGACCTTCGCACCGTCCTCTGACGGAAAGTGGGGTCGCGGGACAGCGCGGCGGATCCTCGATGCGCAATCCGCGCTCGAACTGCAACTTGCTCGCTCAGGTTTTCGGTCGGTGTGAAAGGACAATTCTTGGCCGACCTCGACCAAAAAGGCACTCGCCAAGTGAAATATCGAAGCAGGACGCGGCTCGTGACCATCTACCGACCTCGCCCGGACTCGCCGTCGGTTCGGGTGTGGGCCACGGAGCGAAACGATCCTGAGCCGGCGCCGCGACACCGCGCGCACGGTGGTATCTCGAACCGTCACGGGCGATGATGCCGCCCCGTGAACAGCGTGAAGGAGCTCGGTCCATGAGCAGGTTTGGGGGCAAGGCGGTCGCGGTGACCGGGGGAGCCTCCGGGATCGGAGAGGCGACGGTGCGGCGATTCGTCGAGGACGGGGCCGCCGTCGCGTTCGCCGACCGCGACGCGGAGCGCGGCAGGGCGGTTGCCGCAAACCTCGTGTCGCAGGGGGCATCGGTGCACTTCGTGGAAGCCGACCTCG
>JAJECB010000034.1 GCA_022822245.1 Gammaproteobacteria bacterium | reverse complement strand
GTCTGGACATCAGGACCCTACAACATATTGTTTCCACACGTAATTGTCCGGAACGACCTCTCACGAAGGCTTGGTTGGGCCGGTGTTGACACCCGAAATCGAGCTGTTCAGGATGGCTCGGAGATGCTACCCGGACGCGGGATCGTTCGTAACCGACTGATCCAACAAACTTAAGTGGATCTGCTGTCGAGACCAAGTTGTCATGACTCGGTAGGGCTAGGCCACAGCATCGGCCAGTACGTCGTCGACAGCACGAGCCGGAGCCGGTGTCCGGCCGGCACCTCGTATGCGATCTCGTCGAGGACCAGACGGATGCCCGTCCACCGGTCCGGATCGAGGGCCGTGGCGGTCTCGTGCCGGTGGTCATGAGTCAGATTGAGCGGCGCCCAGACGACGAGGGCGGAGGAGCCGTCGGGCCGGACGTCGCAGAGCCTCGCCACCAGCTTCGCGACCGGACGATCGGAGCGCACCGCGATTTCCACCACCGGCGCACCGAAGATGAGGAGCGGCTCGGTCAACGGCTCGCCGTCGAAGCAGACGCCAAGGCCATCGTCCTCGCGCTGATCATCCGGGAGCTCCTCATCGGTCCTCATTCCCGGACAGAACGCGCCTGCCGTCGCGCCATAGTGCTGAGGAGTGCCAATCTGGACCGCCGCGCTCTCGGGACGCCGTGCGGTCAGACACCGCTCGCCGAGATGGAGCGCCATCGTCTCGATTCCGGGAGGCGGCCACCGATCCACCGCGACCCACCGCCCCGCCCGGGGACCGCTCCGGCGCAACGGAGGCTGGCTCTCCAGGACGAAGACCCGCATCGCCGGATCCTCCTCCACGCCGTTCTCCATCCCCTTCAACCAGCGCTCCCACCAACGCAGAGCCTCGGCGAGAAAGTCGGTGGGGTCGCCAACCTCGGCGAGGTGCGGGTACTTGTGCTCCCACGGCCCGATGATCCCGCGGCATCGGCTGCCCAGACCCATTACCAGCCTCGGAACCGCGTTGGAGTAGGCATCCGTCCACCCACCGACCGCGAGCACCGACGCACGCACCGCGGCGAAGTCCTCGCAGATGGAGCCGTGCTTCCAGAACGCGTCCCGTCGCTGGTGCCGGAGCCAGTTGGGGGCGAGAAGAGGCATGTTCTCCAGCCGGTGCAGCCAGAGGTCGCGCCACCGCTCGCCCACGATCTCCGGATCGGGCGGACGCGACGAATAGGAGAGCATCTGCTGCGACCACGTGAGGTTGTCGTTCAGCAGGCACCCGCCCTTGAAGTGAACGTCGTCGGCGTACCGGTCGTCGGTGGAGCACACTGTTACCACCGCTTCCAGGGGCTCCGGAGCGAGCGCCGCCAGTTGCAGGGCATTGAACCCGCCCCAGGAGATGCCGATGACCCCCACCTTGCCGGAGCACCACGGCTGCTCCGCAATCCAGTGGATGACCGCGACGCCGTCATTCAGCTCCGAAGGGGTGTACTCGTCCTCCATGAGCCCATCCGAATCGCCGTTGCCCCGGATGTCCACGCGCACGCAGGCGTAGCCGGACCTCGCGAAGGCGCCGTGCACGATCTCGTCCCGCCGCGAAGTCGCGTCGCGTTTTCGGTAGGGGAGATACTCCAGAATGGCGGGCACCGGCCGTTCGCGCGCGCCGTCGGGCAGCCAGATCCGCGCCGCCAGACGACACCCGTCCCGCATGGTGATCCAGGTGTTCTCGATGATTCGACAGGCGCCTTGTTCCCGAATCATCGGTCCGATGCCTCGCCGACTCTGAAGGACGGGTGTCAGGTTGGAGGAAGGCAGACCGGACAGGCAATAGGACGTGATGACGCGGCTTTCGGCGAGTTGCCGCGCAATGTGCGCAAACCAGCGTAAGATCCGGAGGCGATCCGTCACCAATCCGCGATCGATGACAAGGCTGGCTCAGAACCTCGGTATGCTGTGCCGATCTCAGCGTTCGGTCTCCGAGGTGTGCCGCCGGATCGGGATCAACCGGCAGCAATTCGGCAGGTATCTTTCCGGTGCGGGTCGGCCCTCCGCCCACAATCTGCAGCGTATCTGCAACTACTTCGGGATCACCGAAGCGGATCTCCTGCTCGACCCGGCAGCGCTTCGCGAGAAGCTTCACGCGGAGCCGAAGGGACATGGCTCCGTCGTCGGCGTGTCAACGCTCGACCGAGCCCTCCGCAGCGCCTTTCCCGGCGACGTTCGTCTGCTGAGACGATACGTCGGTTTCTATCACTACTACTTCCGTTCGCCGACCTGGCCGGGGCGCATCGTCCGTGGATTGGTGCAACTCGGGGAGCGCAACGGACTGGTCTGGTCGAGGTCGGTGACGCGAACCCGCAACCGTGCCGATGGAATGCAGTACCGGTCCCGGTACGAAGGACTCGCCACCATACTCCACGACCAGATCTTCCTCGTCGAGGTCCAGAAGACTGCGCTCGACGCAGTCGTGGAAACCATCCTGTATCCAGCCGCGCGCAGTCGGGGGGCGCCGATCCGCGGCGTGACGTTCGGAGTGTCGTTCACGACGCGCGCTCCCTACATGGTGCCGATCGTCTGGCAGCCACTCGGCCCCGCGGTCCGCGTCCGGGACGCCTTGAATCGGGTCGGTGTCTTCAGCGCCGACGATGTCCGGATCGATCGGAACATGCTCGCCATTCTGGACGGTTCCGGGGCGGGACCGGTGACCTCGCCGACGGACTGAAGTCGCCGGCCGGTTCCGCGCAGGGCCCGCGGCGACGGTGTTCGAGTGTGTCCGGCGGCCGGAAGTCCCTCACCGACGAGGAGCGCCCCCGCTTCACCGTTCATGATCGAGTGGACACGTGAGCAGGCTCTTCATCCGCTGCCCGCTGGATGGGTGACGGCTCGTCGGCCCGCAGGCCTTCGTATCATCCCGGGCTCGCCAACCCTCCGGAGGTGGTCCCGCGTTCTTCCGGATGCCTCCTCCACCCGGACAATCACTTCCTCTTTGAGTACGTCCGGATCTGACGTGGTGGGGAGGTAGGCTCTTCCGGACCGCAAGTACTGCAAGTCCGGAGAGCGATGATGCTGAACGCTTACGAGCAGCGCCTGATGGCCTTCTACCTCGCGAACGCCGCCTCGGCCCTTCACCACCGGGACCGGGAAGCGGCGGACCTCGCCGAATGGGTTGCCGACCGGGAGAACCGGGTGGCGTTCGGGAGGAGGAAGCGGCCATCGCTCATGCGGGCGGGGAAGGGTGGCCGCGACGAGGGGCTGTCCGGGGGCAGGTGGCGCGCCCTCGGGGAGGCCCTCCGCGAGGAGTACTCGGCCACCCGGAAGGCGCGGCCGGACCGCACCGGCCAGCGCCTCCGCCGCCTCGCGAGGACGACCGGCCTCTCGCGCACGGACGTCGACCTCCTCGAGCTCGTCCTTCGCTACCAGACCCAGCCCGTCATCGAATCGATGATCGACGACGTGTTCCGGTCGTCGAGGAGATACACGCCGCTCAACGTCCAGAACCCGGCGCTCCCCTCGCTCCTCGGCGTCTCGGCGAACACCGTCCAGGGGCGCCTCCGGGCGGATTCCCCGCTCATCCGTTCGGGGCTCGTCTGCATCGACAGCGACGGGGACCTGAAGGCGCTCGACCGGCTGAACCGGCTCGCCGCCGCCGCTCTCGCCGGCTCGGAATCGGAAACCGACGTGCACCGGCTGCTCCTCGACGCGGCGCCCGCGAGCGAGCTCGACTGGTCGGACTTCGACCACGTGGCCCGCGACCGCGATCACGTCGAGCGAGTGATCAGGGGCGCGCTCGAAAGCCGCGCCCCGGGGGTGAACATCCTCCTCTACGGCCCTCCCGGCACGGGCAAGACCGAGTTCTGCAAGGTCCTCGCCGAGCGGCTCGGCGTGTCGCTCTACAGCGTGGGCGAATCGGACGACGGGGGCGACGAGCCGGTGCGCGGCGAACGCCTCCAGGAGCTCAGGCTCGCCCAGCGCCTGCTCGCCGGGCACGGCGGGTCGCTCCTCCTCTTCGACGAGATGGAGGACCTTCTCTCCGACCCGTTCCCCGCGTGGGGGCTCTTCGGCCCGTTCTCGCGCATGGCCCAGCGCAACACGGGCTCCAAGGTGTTCATGCACCGGCTCCTCGAGGCGGCGCCGACCCCGACCCTCTGGACCATGAACAGCCCCCGCGGGGTGAGCGAGACCATCCTTCGGCGGATGATGTTCGCGCTCGAGCTTCGCCGCCCGACGCCCCGGGTGAGGGCCCGGATCTGGAAGCGGGAGCTCGCGCGCCACGGCATCGAGGCCCCGGATGAAGACGTGCACGCGCTCGCCCGGGAGTTCGAAGCCACGCCCGGGGTGGGGGCCGGGGCGACCGCGGCCGCCGGACTCGCGGGCGGGGGCATCGACACGGTGCGCCACGGGGTCCGGAGCCTCTCGCGGGTGCTCGGGTGCGAGAGGCCGCCGCAGGGTCCGCCGCCCAGGTTCGACCTCGGCCTCATCCAGGCCGATACCGATCCGGCGACCCTCGCCGAGTGTCTCGTGCGGGACGCCGACCGCGGCTTCTCGCTCTGCCTCCAGGGTCCGCCCGGCACCGGCAAGAGCGCGTTCGCACGCTACCTCGCCGAGCGCCTCGGGCTCGAGGTCCTCCAGAAACGCACGTCCGACCTGCTCTCGCCCTGGGTCGGCGAGACCGAGCAGCAGATCGCGGCCGCGTTCGCCGAGGCCCGCGACGCGCAGGCATTCCTCATCTTCGACGAAGCGGACTCGCTGCTCGGCGATCGACGAAACGCGCACCGGAGCTGGGAGGTGAGCCAGGTCAACGAGATGCTGACCTGGATGGAGAGCCATCCCCTCCCCTTCGCCTGCACCACGAACTTCGGCGAGCACCTCGACCCCGCCACCTTGCGGCGGTTCGTCTTCAAGGTGCGGCTCGACTACCTCGCGCCGGCGCAGGTGGAGGAAGCGTTCCGGATCTACTTCGCGCTCCCGCCGCCCGCCGGCCTCACGGACCTTGCCGCCCTCACACCAGGGGACTTCGCGGTCGTGCACCGGAAGGCGTGGTTCCTCGGAAAGCACGGCGAGCCGGAAACACTCGCGGACATGCTTCGCGCCGAGTGCGACGCGAAGCCGGACCAGCGCCGCCCGATCGGGTTCCGGCCGTAGCGGCCGGGCACGACAGGTCGGGCACACAGAAGCGTACGTCGAGGAGTACCGGACCGAGGACAAGGGCCGGGGACGACAGGGCGAAACGCGGCGCCGGAGATACGCCCGCCTCCAAGAGGAGTCCCCATCCTTCAACGGCAAGGTCCCCTTCGATGCGTGGCTCTTCGAGCCCTTCTACCAGATCCTCCGCCTTCGCCTCCTCGCCGACCGAGTGGTCCGCAAACGGGACCTTCTGGCCTCTCCCCGCATATTGGAAGGTCCGCGAGCGACTACCGCGTCGAGATCGGTGCCGAGGTCCCACGCCCACGGCCCGGTCATGGCGGCGGGATCGGTCTTCCCCGGACACAACGTGATGCCGATGCGACCGTGGCCCTCACCGGGCGTGACCCCGGCGATCCGGAGTGGGCTGGACTCGCTGGTTCCTGGTGTCTGCATGCGCTCACTAACCGCCGCTTCCGGGCCCGCTTCAAGGCAACACCACGGGAAATCCGAAAGAAGACACGTCTCCAGCTATGGTCTCCGAGCGCGGTCCGTCGTCATGCCTCCAGCCGCCCATCCCGATCATGGGGCGACGGCCGACGCTAGACTAGCGTTTCAAGTGCATCACTTGGTCGGAGCAGGTCACCGGAATGAGGGCGATGATGAAGGATAGCGAGACGCCGCCCCGGATTGAGCGCCTCAAGGTTCGGAATTTTCGGGCTTTGCGGGATGTCGAGTTGACGCACTTGACACCACTTACCGTGTTGCTCGGTCCCAATGGCAGCGGAAAGTCCACGGTGTTCGACGTCTTCGCGTTTCTTGCCGAATGCTTCGAGGGCGGATTGCGCCGGGCGTGGGAAAAGCGCGGCAGAGCACGGGAGCTGAAATCGCGCGGCGGAGAGGGGCCGGTCCTCATCGAAATCGCATATCGCGAACAACCGCGCCGCCCCTTGATCACCTATCACCTCGAAGTGGACGAAAGAAACGGACGACCCGTCGTGACCTTGGAATGGCTCCGATGGAAGCGGGGACGATATGGAGCGCCCTTCAGGTTTCTCGACTACGCCAACGGGATCGGGCGAGTCATCTCGGGGGACCTCCCCGACGCACAGGACGAGCGGATCGAAGTTCCCCTGAGCTCTCCCGACACCCTCGCGGTCAGCGCGCTCGGCCAGTTGGCGGAGAACCCGCGCGTCGTCGCGCTCCGGAACTTCATCATGGGATGGCACGTCTCCTATCTGTCGTCCGAGGACGCGAGAGGACAGCCCGAGGCCGGCCCGGAGGAGCGCCTGAGCAAGACCGGGGACAACCTGGCCAACGTCATCCAGTACCTGTCGGAAGAGCACCCCGAGCACCTGGACTCGATTTTCGGCCGGCTCCGTGCACGGGTCCCCAAAATCCAGGGCGTGACTGCGGATCAGATGCCAGACGGCAGGCTGTTGCTGCAAATCAAGGACGCACCGTTCGCCGAGCCCGTCATGGCCCGATTCGCGTCGGAAGGTACGCTCAAGATGCTCGCCTATCTTGCCTTGCTGCACGACCCGGTTCCGCCACCGTTCATCGGCATCGAGGAGCCGGAGAACTTCCTGCATCCCCGCTTGCTATACGGGCTGTCGGAGGAGTGTCGGGAAGCGGCGGAGGCGACACAGATTCTCGTGACGACCCATTCCCCCTTTTTCCTCGATGCGCTGCGTCCCGCCGAAGTGCGGGTGCTGTGGCGCGATGAATCCGGCTACACGCAATGTCACACCCTGAGCCGGAACGCGAAGGTCATGGCGTTCATGGACGCCGGCGCCCAACTGGGCGATCTCTGGATGGAAGGGCATTTCGGGGTCGGAGACCCGCTGACCCGGGGCGGAATGCCGGCGCGGGCTGGAATCGTGCGCTGATATGCCCGCCTCCCATTTCGAGTTTCTCGTTGAGGAGCCTTCCATGGAAGCGTTTCTCGACGCCTGGTTGCCGAGGTTCCTGCCGCAGCATTGCAGCTTCGAGACCTACCCGTATCCGGGCAAGGATGCGCTGTTGCGAAGGCTCGCGAATCGGCTCAGGGGTTACGCGAACTGGATGCCGGCCGATTACCGGATCGTGGTGGTCGTGGATCGCGACGGAGACGAGTGCGCGGAGCTCAAGTCCAGGCTGGAGCGGATCTGCGAGAACGCCGGGCTTCGATCCAGGCGAGTTGCAGGCGGGCCGGACTGGCAGATCGTGACCAGGATCGCCATCGAAGAGCTCGAAGCGTGGTATTTCGGCGACTGGTCGGCAGTGCGCGCGGCCTATCCGCGCGTATCGGCGAATCTTCCGGCTCGACTCGCTCGCCATGGCTCCGACGCGATCGGGGGCGGCACTTGGGAGACATTCGAACGAGTCCTTCAGCGCCACGGATATTTCAGGCAGGGATTGGCCAAGGTGCAGGCCGCTGCCGATATCGGGCAACACGTCGACCCGGCCCGCAACCGGTCTCCGAGCTTCGCGGTGTTCCGCGATGCGCTCGGCGAGGCGGTCGCGTAACGGTCACCGCGCCCGTCGTCAAGCACGCCGCCACCGAGTGGTGGCGCCCTTGACAAGGATGGAGAGAAACCCTGCCGCCGCGCCCGCCGGCTCGGAATCGGAAACCGACGTGCACCGCCTGCTCCTCGACGCGGCGCCCGCGAGCGAGCTCGACTGGTCGGACTTCGACCACGTGGCCCGCGACGCGCAGGCATTCCTCATCTTCGACGAAGCGGACTCGCTGCTCGGCGACCGACGAAACGCGCACCGGAGCTGGGAGGTAAGCCAGGTCAACGAGATGCTGACCTGGATGGAGAGCCATCCCCTCCCCTTCGCCTGCACCACGAACTTCGGCGAGCACCTCGACCCCGCCACCTTGCGGCGGTTCGTCTTCAAGGTGCGGCTCGACTACCTCACACCCGCGCAGATCGAGGAGGCGTTCCAGGCTTACTTCTTTCTCCCGGCCCCCGCCGGCCTCACGGACCTTGCCGCCCTCACACCAGGGGACTTCGCGGTCGTGCACCGGAAGGCGCGGTTCCTCGGAAAGCACGGCGAGCCGGAGGTCCTCGCGGACATGCTTCGCGACGAGTGCGACGCGAAGCCGGACCGGCGCCGCCCGATCGGGTTCCGGCCGTAGTAGGGGTCGAGCCGGGCGCGACAGCAGCCGCCGCCCGTGGTTCCACCGTCGACGGGCGCCCGCTATCATGCAAGCATGGCGGAGCAAATGAACAGAAAATCCGCATAATGCGGTACGAACAAGTAACGAACCTAGTGCGGCTCGCGGTGCGCCTCCAGGGGACGCTTGGCGGACTGACCTTGGACGACATCCAGGACGACTTCTCCGTCAGCCGGAGCACCGCCGAGCGCATGCGCGACGCGGTCGCGGCGGCGTTCGGGCCCCTCGACCTCGTGGATTCGGATGACCGCAAGCGCCGTTGGCGCCTGCGCTCGGACGCGGTTCGCCGGCTCGTCGCGATCACGCCCGAGGAGCTCGCGGAGCTCGAATCCGCCGCCTCGGCCCTCGAGCGGGTCGGACTCGAGGAGCGGGCGGCCACGCTCCGCGAGTTCGCGACGACGGTGCGCGCGACCCTGCGCACGGAATCGCTCGCCCGAATCGAGTCCGAGCTCGAGGCCCTCGTCCAGGCCGAGGGCCTCGCCATGCGCGCGGGGCCGAGAGCCCGGCTCGACACGGGGCTGCTCTCCGATTTGCGAGCAGCGATCACGACGCGCCGCATGGTGGAGTTCCGGTACTTCGCCCAAGCGACCGGCCGCCATAGCCGCCAGCGAGTGAGACCGCTCGGGCTCCTCTACGGAAACCGCGCGTTCCTCGTCGCATCGAGCGACTGGCGCGAGGAACCGCGGCTCTGGCGTCTTGCGAACGTGAGCGAGCTTCGCATCAGCGAGGAGACCTTCGAGCGGGATCCGGAATTCGACCTGGAGCGGTACGCGAAGCGCTCGTTCGGGACGTTCCAGGAGAAGCCCGTCGGGGTCGTCCTCCGCTTCGACGCCGTCGCGGCCCGCGACGCCTCGACGTTCACCTTCCACCCGGACCAGTCCACGGAGAGCAACGACGACGGATCCCTCACCGTGCGCTTCGAGGCGGGCGGCATCGACGAGATGTGCTGGCACCTCTTCACCTGGGGCGAGAGCGTCACCATCGAGGAACCTCTCCGCCTTCGCCAGCGCCTGGCCGAGATGAGCGCGCGACTGGCGGCACATCACGGGGGAACAGCTCGCCCGATGAACGAAACAACCACCTCCGGCAGCGCGGCGAGCGCGCCCGCCGGCGCCGGGAGCTTCGGACAACGCGAGCGGAGGCGCCAGGCCGCGTTCCGCAAGGGACTCACCACCCCGACCGATGCCGTCGGGCTGAAGCACGACTACCTGCTCGCGCTCGGCTGCGAGGAAGAGAACCTGTTTCCGACGATCCGGGGCGAGGACGGTGCGCTTCGGTACTTCGCGGAGCGCAACATCAAGTGGTGGCAGGCACGCGTGAGCGGCGACGCCTCCGACGGGAAGCGTCCGACCCGGAACATGGCAAGCTCGCAGATCGCATGCGTCAACTTCCTGCTGCCCCTCGTCAACATTCCCGGGGCGCTGACCGCGGTGCTCAAGGCCATCGACGACGACGTCACCGGCGTTGTGGACATCGAGCACGAGGGGACCTCCTCGCCGGTCGAGCTCGAGTGGATAGGGCTCGACCACGCCCTGGAGGGTCCGGGAGTGAAGAGCCGCGGCGCGAACTCGACCAGCGTCGACGCCTTCATGGTTACGGAGACGACGCCGGCCGGGCGCCGGGCCTATCTAATGGAGTGGAAGTACGTCGAGGAATACCGGACCGAAGACAAGGGCCGGGGACGTCAGGGCGAAACGCGGCGCCGGAGATACGCCCACCTCTACGAGAAGTCCCCATCCTTCAACCGCAAGGTCCCCTTCGATGCATGGCTCTTCGAGCCCTTCTACCAGATCCTCCGCCTCCGCCTCCTCGCCGACCGCATGGTCCGCAACCGGGAGCTCGGGGTGTCGGAGGCGAAGGTCGCCGTCGTCGTTCCGGAGGGAAACCGAGCTTACCGGGAGCGCGTGACATCACCATGGCTCGCGCGCGAGTTTCCAGGCAGATCGGTCTCGGATATCGTCCAAGAGACGCTTGTTCATCCCGGGGAAGCGTACGTGTCCATCCCTCAGTCATACTTGGCTCGCGCTCCGAGAGAGCACTGCGGCCAGACTGCGGCGTCGTGGGGGACTTACGTGCAGGAGCGATACGGATGGTGACCAGATCCATACCGATCCATTTGGGGACGGCACCCCGGCGCTGTTCTCGTCGCTACCGCAGCACGTCCTCACTACGCGGCCTCTCGCATGGCATCGCGGATTATGGTCTGCCGACGACGACCGAAGCCCAAACTCAACGTCATCCAGGACCACCAAGTGGAACCACTTGGTCCGCTAAACCTTGAGGCAGTTCACGATGTCGAAGAAACTCATTGATTCAAGCACACGCCCTGCCGTTCTATCTGTCATGCTATTGCTGCTGCTGATCGCATGTGCCTGGGCCATTGGGCTGCAATACCAACAATTCGAGAGAATCAGCACAATGGAGGCCGCAATTCAGGAGTTGAAACACGAACAACTCGACAGGATTGCCACGATCGAGACCACGACTCAGCAACAGACGGAGATTCTAAACGCTGCGCTCGGAAACGCACTGCCCGTAAAGATGCCACGTAAGTGGGAAGGTCGCTTGGAAGAACTCGAAACCAGAGTTTCGGATGCGGACTTGTGGCCAACCGACGCATCTCAATCACAGAAATTCGTGGACGAACTGTCTCAACTGATTTCGGAGCTGTCCCCACTAGCCGAGTCAAATTACTTCCCACGGCTCTCATTGGTTCGTTGGGCGGCCTTGGCATTTGATGTTCTTCATCGTACCCCGGCTCCCGATGAATCCCTAGACAACCTCGTAGAACAAATTCGCGCCATAGCTGATGCAACACCGGATGGAGTTGTCTCGGGCTTGGATCAGAAGCTGCAGGTAGCTGCCGATGATTGGGCCGACAAAGCCGAAGCGCAACTAATCGAAGAGACCATTCAAGTGGCCGAAAAGTTCCTGAAAGGTAAGGATGCTGCGCGGCAAGAAGCACTTTCGCACCACGCTAGCATTGACGAAGTTTATGAAATCCTCGGGATCTACGAAAACGTCTCTCAACGAGATGATGAAATTCATGAGCTTCGAACAAATTTGCAACGCCAAATTGTGATACGTGAAGCTCAATCGCAAGCAGCCGCGCTAACCGACCAATGGGCTGAAGCGAAGAAATTGGTTACTAGCAAGCCAGAGGTCTATCGAACAGCCGCCAGCATGCTGCTTCGCGAAGTGACCTCCGCCCGCGCGGTTCTTGTATTGCAGGGAATTCACCAACCAGTCTATGGCAGCTTGGAGGGTGAGATCCAAGATGCAGTAGAGGGGATGCAGGACGAGGCTAGGCGCCGGTACCAGGGATGGGCATTGGGCCAGATTATCAGGTTCCAGAAGAAGCATATGGCGATAGCTGAAAGAGCTTCCCGGGATGCGCGGCTTCTTTCCTTTGACAATGGCGGGTGGACGGACGACCGCTTTAGCGAGGTTCAACACGCTATGGAGTCTTACCTTCTTCCGATCGACCGCGCTTTACTCGACCTCCCAGTGCTAATGCGCTATCAGCGGGAATTTGACGAAGGTTGGAGTCGTCTTGACGGGCGTGAAGAACAGACAAACGTGGCCAAAGCCTCGTCACTTAGGGAAAAGCGAAATCTCCATAGCGTCCAGTAGGACACATCATGAACAGACAGCAAACATCATCAATGCTCCTCCGCGCAGTTCACGTGTTATGCGCGCTAATTCCAATTTGTGCTTCTGCGAAACCGCTTCCCACTCCATTCACACCGCTGGAGCAGATGGCAACGCTTTCAAGTGCTGCGAGCCAGATAGCCGCCCTCAAACTCTATCGCGCGGGAAGGGATGCAACGATTGCAAGACAACTGTATCAACGAGACTACCAAGCCAGGTACCTCGCCTCTCCCGGTGAGCACAACACAATCGCGAGGATGATTGGCGAGGAAGGGGTTGAAAAATTTGCTGGTGAACGACGGCTAAAAGTGCTTCTTTCCCCTAGGGGTCGAAGCATCCCGATGGGACCAGACTCGGTATACTGTAACCCCAAGTCGGGGACACTAGTGTCCCAACGTTGGACTGCCGTTCGGTTGTAACCATATGATAAGATTATTATTTTCTTCGTCTAGAGGAGTTTTAGACTTGAATCTCGCCAGTCGGTCCCGCACGGTCAGGCCGTTTCCGCGCCCACAGGAC
>JAJECB010000224.1 GCA_022822245.1 Gammaproteobacteria bacterium | reverse complement strand
CGAATTCCTCGAGCGCCGCGAGGTCCAGCGTGTTGAGGAACGCCCCGGGCGGCGCCAGCCACGCGCCGGCCGCGTCCCGGGTCTGCTCCGGGTTGAGCGCCCGGTCGTGGTGCACGACGGGGACGCCGTCGCGGGTCATTCCAAGGTCGAGCTCCAGCACGTCGACCCCGAGCTCGACGGCCCGCTCGAACGACGGGAGCGTGTTCTCGGGCAGCAGCCCCCGGGCGCCCCGGTGCCCCTGGATCTCGATGCCCCGGGCCGTCATCGACAGCCCAAGCAACGCGAGGAGCGCGAGGCTCCGGGCACCCCGGCCACGAATTCGGCCGCGAGCGCGCGGCAGCCCTGGAGCAGTGTGCGTACCGGCTCTGCGACGCATGCCATCAACACGATGAGCCCATTGCCGAGCGTCGTCCCTTCCACCTCGTCGTGAGTTACCCGGTGGTGCCGGGTATCGGATAGTACAGTCTGGTGCACTGGTGTGACATCGAGGCGACCCGGGCCTGTGCGGGCGGCAGCGCTGGACGGGGCCGGAACGGACCGCCGACGGCCCGCGGAGCGCGGCCCGCCCTCGCGCGTTTTGGGATAGAATGCGGGGCTTCATGCCGAAGTGGTGGAATCTGGTAGACACGCTGTCTTGAGGGGGCAGTGCCGCGAGGCGTGCCGGTTCGAATCCGGCCTTCGGCACCAACATCGCCGGCGGCGCTGACGGGGGCGCTCGCCACGGTTGAAGGACCGAGATGCTCGAACAGAACTACCTCCCGATCCTCATCTTTCTCGTGGTGGCGACCGCGATGGGGGTGGTTCCGCTCACCCTCGGCTGGCTGTTCGGGCCGCGCCGTCCCGACCAGGAGAAGACTTCCCCCTACGAGTGCGGCTTCGAGGCGTTCGAGGACTCGCGCATGAAGTTCGACGTGCGCTACTACCTCGTCGCGATCCTGTTCATCATCTTCGACCTCGAGATCGCCTTCCTGTTCCCGTGGGCGGTCGTCCTCGATGAGATCGGCATGTTCGGCTTCGTGGCCATGATGGTGTTCCTCGGCATTCTCGTGGTCGGGTTCATCTACGAGTGGAAGAAGGGCGCGCTCGAGTGGGAATAGAAGGCGTACTGGAGGAAGGCTTCGTCACCACGACGGCTGACCGCCTCATCAACTGGGCGCGGACCGGCTCGATGTGGCCGATGACGTTCGGGCTCGCCTGCTGCGCGGTCGAGATGATGCACGCGGGTGCGGCCCGCTACGACCTCGACCGCTTCGGGATCATCTTCCGCCCGAGCCCCCGTCAGTCCGACGTGATGATCGTGGCCGGCACCCTCGTCAACAAGATGGCGCCGGCCCTGCGCAAGGTCTACGACCAGATGTCCGAGCCCCGCTGGGTGATCTCGATGGGCTCGTGCGCGAACGGCGGCGGCTACTACCACTACTCGTACTCGGTGGTCCGGGGGTGCGACCGCATCGTCCCCGTCGACATCTACGTGCCGGGGTGTCCCCCGACCGCCGAGGCGCTGCTCTACGGAGTGCTTCAGCTCCAGAACAAGATCCGGCGAACGAACACCATTGCCCGCTGAAACCGCACCCGCCGCCGCGGTGCCCGATCCCGGGCCGCGAACCGAGCTTGGCGCGCGCCTTCGCGAACGCTTGGCGCCCGAGGTCGCCCGCGTGCACGAGTCGGCCCACGGGATCGGGGGCGAGGTGGTGTGCGAGACCGATCCCGAGCACCTCCTCGAGGTGTGCGAGCGGCTCCGCGACGATTCCGAGCTCGGCTTCGAGCAGCTCATCGACGTGTGCGCGGTCGACTACTCGGCGTACGGGCAGGCCGACTGGGAGACGAGCGAGACCGCGACCGCCTCCGGCTTCTCGCGGGGGGCGGGCTACGGCCGCTTCTCGGGCGGCGACTGGGAGGGGAAGCGCTTCGCGGTCGTCTACCAGCTTCTCTCCGTCTCGCGGAACTGGCGGCTCCGCCTCAAGGTGTTCCTCGAGGGCGAGTATCCGCGTCTGCCGTCCGTCATCGGGGTCTGGGCGTCGGCCGATTGGTTCGAGCGCGAGGCCTTCGACCTCTTCGGCGTGCTCTTCGAGGGGCATCCGGACCTGCGCCGCCTCCTCACCGACTACGGCTTCGTCGGGCACCCCTTCCGCAAGGACTTTCCCCTGAGCGGGCACGTCGAGATGCGCTACGACCCGGAGAAGGGTCGCGTCGTCTACGAGCCGGTGACCATCGAGGAGCGGGTTCTCGTGCCGCGCGTCATCCGGCACGACCAGCGCTATGCCCGCGACGGCGGCCCGGAGGAGGGCGAGGCCGGGGCGCAGGCGCAGGGAGCCTGAGACCGAGCCGATGCCCGAGATCCGCAACTTCACCCTCAACTTCGGCCCCCAGCACCCGGCCGCGCACGGGGTGCTCCGGCTCGTGCTCGAGATGGACGGGGAGGTCATCGAGCGCGCCGACCCCCACATCGGGCTCCTGCACCGCGCTACCGAGAAGCTCGCCGAATCGAAGCCCTACAGCCAGAGCATCGGCTACATGGACCGTCTCGACTACGTGTCCATGATGTGCAACGAACACGCCTACGTCCTTGCCATCGAACGCCTTCTCGGGGTCGAGCCGCCCCTTCGGGCGCGCTGGATCCGCACCATGTTCGACGAGATCACCCGCATCCTGAACCACCTGATGTGGATCGGGGCGCACGGGCTCGACATCGGGGCGATGACCGTATTCCTCTACGCGTTCCGCGAGCGAGAGGACCTGATGGACTGCTACGAGGCGGTCTCCGGCACCCGGATGCACGCGACCTACTACCGTCCGGGCGGGGTGTACCGGGACCTCCCGGAGGAGATGCCGCGGCACACCGCGTCGCCCCGGCGCGGGGACCGCGAGACGCAGCGCCTCAACCGCGCCCGCGAGGGCTCGCTCCTCGACTTCATCGAGCGCTTCATCGAGCGCTTCCCGGGCTGCGTGGACGAGTACGAGACCCTCCTCACCGACAACCGGATCTGGAAGCAGCGCACCGTCGGCATCGGCACGGTGTCGCCCGAGCGCGCGCTCCAGCTCGGGTTCACCGGACCGATGCTGCGCGGGTCCGGCATCGAGTGGGACCTTCGCAAGAAGCAGCCCTACGAGATGTACGCCGATGTCGACTTCGACATCCCGGTCGGGGTGAACGGCGACTGCTACGACCGCTACCTCGTCCGCGTCGAGGAGATGCGCCAGTCGAACCGGATCGTCCGCCAGTGCGTGGACTGGCTCCGCGCGAACCCCGGGCCGGTCATGCTCGACGACGCGAAGCTCGCCGCCCCGACCCGCGAGTCGATGAAGGAGGACATGGAAGCCCTCATCCACCACTTCAAGCTCTTCACCGAGGGTTACTGCGTGCCCGAGGGCGAGACCTACGCGGCGGTGGAGGCGCCGAAGGGAGAGTTCGGCATCTACCTCGTGTCGGACGGCGCCAACAAGCCCTACCGGGTCAAGATCCGGGCCCCCGGATTCGTCCACCTCTCCTCGATCAACGAGATGGTGCAGGGCCACATGCTCGCGGACGTGGTCGCCGTCATCGGCACCCAGGACATCGTGTTCGGGGAGGTGGACCGGTGAACGGGTTCACCGGTGAGTGCGGTCGCAGGGCCGATGCGGCTGCGGTCGCCCCCCTTGGCATCGTCGTTCGCGGAGAAGATCGGTGAGTGGCCTCAGCGAGCACGTCCGGCACGAGATCGACGGGTGGGTCGCGAAGTTCCCCCCCGCCGGAAGGCAGTCGGCCATCCTCGGCGCGCTCCGCGCCGCCCAGCACGACAACGGCGGCTGGCTCTCGGTGGAGATCATGGACGAGGTGGCCGAGTACCTCGGGCTCCCGCGCATCACCGTCTACGAGGTCGCGAGCTTCTACTCGATGCTCGAGACCGAGCCGGTGGCCCGGCACAGCGTCTCCGTGTGCACCAACATCTCGTGCATGCTGTGCGGCGCCGACGAGATCGTCGCCCACATCGAGCAGCGCTACGGGGTGCGCCTCGGCGAGTCGACCGCCGACGGGCGCATCTTCCTCAAGCGCGAGGAGGAGTGCCTCGCCGCCTGCTGCGGGGCGCCGATGATGATGGTCGACCACCGCTACCACGAGAATCTCACCATCGAGCGGGTGGAGGAGATCCTCGACGCGCTCGAGTAGCGCGGGCGACGGGCGCGGGCGCGGGAACGAGAGAGGAAGAGGCGTGGCCAACGAAGTCTGTTTCCAGACCCTGCGCTTCGACGAGCCGTGGACCTTCGAGAACTACCGGCGGATCGGCGGCTACGATGCGTGGGAGCGGATCCTCCGCGACCGGGTCTCCCCCGGCGACGTCGTCGAGATGGTCAAGGCCTCCGGACTCCGGGGCCGCGGAGGGGCCGGCTTTCCCGCCGGGCTCAAGTGGAGCTTCATGCCCCGCGACACGGGCGGCCAGAACTACGTGGTGTGCAATTCCGACGAGAGCGAGCCCGGCACCTGCAAGGACCGCGACATCCTGCGCTACAACCCGCACGCGGTCATCGAGGGGATGGCCATCGGCGGCTACGCGATGGGGGCGACGGTCGGCTACAACTACGTTCGGGGCGAGTTCTGCGAGGAGCCCTACGCGCGCTTCGAGGCCGCGCTCGCGGAGGCACGCGAGGCGGGCCTCGTCGGGGCGGACATCCTCGGCTCCGGGGTCGACTTCGAGCTCCACTGCGTGCTCGGGGCGGGGGCCTACATCTGCGGGGAGGAGATGGGCCTCCTCGAGTCCCTCGAGGGCAAGAAGGGGATGCCCCGCTTCAAGCCCCCGTTCCCCGCCAACTCCGGGCTCTACGGCCGGCCGACCACCGTCAACAACACCGAGACCTTCGCTTCGGTGCCGTCGATCGTCCGCAACGGCCCGGACTGGTTCCGGGAGCTCGGAGTCGAGAACTCGGGGGGCACCAAGGTGTTCTCCGTCTCCGGGCACGTCAACAGCCCGGGCAACTTCGAGATCCCCCTCGGCACCCCCTTCCGCGAGCTCCTCGCGATGGCGGGCGGGGTGCGGGACGGGCGGCGCCTGAAGGCGGTGATCCCGGGGGGCTCCTCGATGCCGGTGCTGCCGGGCGACGTCATGATGGAGGTCGACATGGACTACGACTCGATCCGGGCGGCGGGCTCGATGCTCGGCTCGGGGGCGGTCGTCATCATGGACGACACCACCTGCATGGTGCGGATGGCCGAGCGCATCGCGCGCTTCTACTACATGGAGTCCTGCGGGCAGTGCACCCCGTGCCGGGAGGGGACGGGGTGGATGTACCGGGTGATCCGGCGCATCGAGGCGGGGGGCGGAGAGCGCGAGCACCTCGACATGCTCCTCGACGTCGCGAACAACATCGAGGGGCGGACGATCTGCGCCTTCGGCGACGCGGCGGCGTGGCCGGTGCAAGGTTTTCTCAGGCATTACCGGCACGAGTTCGAGTACCACATCGAGCACGGCCGGTGCATGACCTCTCTTGCAGAGGCGGCGGACTGATGGTCTTGCAGAGGCGGCGGACTGGTGGGGGGACGGGCCATCAGCGACGACGCGACCGCTCTCGCGGAGGTCGCGGACCCATGAGCGCACACGGGTAACCGGGCCATGAGCGACGACACGGTCACCATCGAGATCGACGGACGCCCCTGCGAGGTCCGCAAGGGGGCGATGGTCATCGAGGCCGCCGACGCGGCCGGGATCGCGATCCCGCGCTTCTGCTACCACAAGAAGCTCTCCGTCGCCGCGAACTGCCGGATGTGCCTGGTGGAGGTCGAGCGCGCCCCGAAGCCGCTCCCCGCCTGCGCGACCCCGGTCATGGACGGCATGAAGGTCTTCACCACTTCGGAGACGTCCCGCCAGGCCCAGCGCTCGGTGATGGAGTTCCTCCTCATCAACCATCCCCTCGACTGTCCCATCTGCGACCAGGGCGGGGAGTGCGAGCTCCAGGACCTCGCGATGGGATACGGCCGCGGGATCTCGCGCTTCACCGAGCGCAAGCGCGTGGTGCCCGACAAGAACCTCGGGCCCCTCATCGCGACCGACATGACGCGATGCATTCACTGCACCCGCTGCGTGCGGTTCGGGACGGAGGTGGCCGGCCTCACCGAGCTCGGGGCGACCGGGCGGGGCGAGGACATGCGGATCGGAACCTTCATCGAGCGCAGCGTCGACTCGGAGCTCTCCGGCAACGTCATCGACGTCTGCCCCGTCGGGGCCCTCACCTCGAAGCCGTTCCGGTTCCGGGCGCGGGCCTGGGAGATGGTGCAGCGCGAGGGGGTCGCCGCCCACGACGCGGTCGGGTCGAACATCCACGTCCATGTCCGGCGGGGGCGGGCGCTCCGGGTCGTGCCGCGCGAGAACGAGGCGGTGAACGAGGTGTGGCTCTCCGACCGCGACCGGTTCAGCTACGAGGGGCTCTACGCGGAGGACCGGCTCCTTCGCCCGCGGGTGCGGGGCGAGGACGGGGCATGGCGCGAGGTCGACTGGGAGATCGCCCTCGATGCGGCGGCGCGGGAGATCCGGGCCGTGCTCGACGCGGAGGGGCCGGCCGGGATCGGGGCGCTCGCCTCGCCGGTTGCGACCACCGAGGAGCACTACCTCCTCCAGGCCCTCGTGCGGGGGCTCGGCGGCGCGAACCTCGACCACCGCCTCCGCCAGGCGGACTTCAGCGATCAGGACGAGGCCCCCGCGTGGCCGTGGCTGGGGATGGACCTCGCGGAGCTCGAACGGGTGGACGCGGCCCTCGTCGTGGGCAGCAACGTTCGCAAGGAGCAGCCCTTGGCGGGATTGCGCCTCCGCAAGGCGGCGCTCGCAGGCGCCTCCATATTCGCAGTAAATCCAATCGATTATGCTTTCAACTTCGACCTCACCGGCCGTATCGTGGTTTCGCCGGACCGGATGGCGGACGAGCTCGCGGGGATCGCCCGCGCCGCTGCGGCCGGCGACAGCCCGGAGGGGGAGGGCGGCTCGGGCGCCGATCCCACCACGGCGCAGCGTGCGGCGGCCGCGGGTCTCGCGGATGCGGAGCGTGCGGTCATCCTCCTCGGGAGCGGCGCCGCCGCGCACCCGGGGGCGGCCGGGGTCCGGGCCCTCGCCCGAGCCATCGCCCGGCGCACCGGCGCGCGCCTCGGGTACTTGAGCGACGGCCCGAATGGAGCCGGGGCGGCGCTCGCGGGAATGCTCCCGCACCGGGGTCCGGGCGGCGCGCCGGCCGCTTCGCCGGGCCTCGACGCGGACGCCATGCTCGACGCGAAGCTCCCCGCGTACCTCCTCCTCGGCACCGAGCCCGAGCTCGACGGCGCGAACAGCGAGGCGGCCCTCGCGGCCCTCGAGGCAGCGCGCTCGGTGGTCGCCCTCACCGGGTTCGTGTCTCCCGCGATGGAGTCGTACGCGAGCGTGCTCCTCCCGATCGGCCTCTTCACCGAGACCCCGGGCACCTTCTACAACGCGGAAGGGCGGCGCCAGCGCTACGAGGCGGCGACCACCCCGCCCGGGGAGGCGCGCCCGGCGTGGCGGATCCTGCGCGTGCTCGGGAACCGGCTCGGCGTCGAAGGCTTCGACCACGAAGGCATCGAGGACGTGCGGGCGCAGGCGGACGCGAGCATCGGGGAGGTCGCGCCGCCCGACAACCTCGCCGGCCCGGAACCCGGCCCCGGCCTCGGCCCCGAAGCCGGCGCGGCTGCCGGCGATGGCGAGGAGGGGGCGGGCCCTGCCTCTTCCCCGCTCTGGCGGGTGGGCGACGTGCCGCTCTACGCGGTGGACCCCCTCGTCCGGCGCGCCGGCGCGCTCCAGCGCACCGTCGAGACGCCGGCTCCCGCGGTGCGGGTCAACCCCGCGGTCGCCCGGGCGCTCGGGCTCGTCGCGGGGGGGATGGCCGCCGTGCGGCAGAACGGGAACGAGCGGACCCTCGCCGTCGAGGAGGACCCTGCCGTTCCGGACGGGTGCCTCCTCCTCCACGCGGGCGTCGCGCACAGCGTCGGTCTCGGCCCCGCGTGGGGGCGGATTGCGGTGGAGCCGGCCGCGCCGTGATGCCCGAGTTCGTCACCGGCGCGGTCGCCTGGCTGCCTCACGCGCTCCAGGTCACGATCCTCACCGTGCTCAAGATCCTCGCGATCATGATCCCGCTCGTGCTCTC
>JAJECB010000081.1 GCA_022822245.1 Gammaproteobacteria bacterium | reverse complement strand
ATGGCCGCCCCCATCCGGTCGCGCCGCGCGTCGTCGTGGCGGCGCCACTGGGCCATGACCCCCGCGAGGTGGGCCGCCACCTCGGGGTTGCGGGGATCGACCTCGCGCATTCGGTCCTCCCAGAACCGGTAGCCGGAGCCGTCGGCGGCGTGGAAGCGCACCGGGTTGCCGGCGCAGAAGGCGTGGACGAGGGCCCTGAAACGGTTGGGGTTGCCGGCGTCGAAGGCGGGATGGGACATGAGCTCCCCGACCCTCGCGAGGTTCCCGGGGAGCGGGGAGATGGCCTGGAGGGTGAGCCACTTGTCCATCACGAGGGGGTCGCCGCGCCAACGCTCCTCGAACCGCGCGAGCGCTTCTTCGCGCTCCTCGCAGTCGATTCGGGTGAGGCAGCCGAGGGCGGCGATCGAGTCGGTCATGTTGTCGGCGGCCGAGAACTGGCGCAGGCATTCGCGCCGGGCGGCGGGTGATTCGGTGGCCGCGAGGTAGCCGAGGCACGCGTTCGAGAGCGCCCGCCGGGACATGCCCTCGGCGTCGAAGCGGTAGGGGTCGCGCGTCCGGAGCCGTCCCCGCACCTCGCCGAGATCCGGCTCGAGGGCCTCGCCGAGCGACCGCCGCAAGGTTCGGCGAGCGCGGTGGATGGCGTCGACGTCGATTCGTTCCATCCGGTCCGCGAGGTAGCCTTCGGACGGCAGGGTCAGGACTTCGGCTGCGAACGCGCCGTCGATCGACCGGTCCCGGAGCACCGCCCGCATGGCCTCGACGAAGGTGGCATCCGCCGCCTCGATGCCCGGCCCGGTCCCGCCGCCCGCATCGATGAGGCGATCGAGACGGGCGAGGGCGAGGGTCTGTCCCGCGTCCCACCGCGCGAAGGGGTCCGGATCGTGGGTGAGGAGGGTGACGAGGTCCTCGTCCGGGCGCTCCATCGCGATCCGGACCGGGGCGGAAAAATCGCGCAGCACCGACACGACCGGCGGGGCGTCGATGCCGCGGAACACGAACCGCTCCTCCGGTTCCCGGATGTCGAGGACCATCGTGCCGTCCTCCAACGGATTCCGGTCGATCGGCGGTTCCGGTCGGAGGACCCGCCCGTCCCGGGCGACGAGGCCCACCGCAAGGGGCAGGTGCACCGGCTCGGCGGGCGATCCGTCCGGGGTCGGGGGAAGCTCCTGGCGCACCCGCAGGCTCCACGCGCGCCCCTCCGGGTCGTAGTCGTCCTCGACATGCAGGACCGGCGTTCCGGCCTGCGAGTACCAGCGCCGGAACCGGGCGAGGTCGGCGCCCGCCCCGTCCTCCATCGCGGCCACGAAGTCGTCGGTGGTGGCGGCCGAGCCGTCGTGGCGGGCGAGGTAGAGGTCCATGCCGCGCCGGAAGCCTTCCGGGCCGAGCAGGGTGTGCATCATGCGGATGACTTCGGCTCCCTTGTGATAGACCGTGACGGTATAGAAGTTGTTGATCTCCTTGTAGCTGTCGGGACGAACGGGATGAGCGTCGGGTCCCCCGTCCTCCTTGAACTGTCGGTCCCGGATGAGGCGCGCGTCCCGGATCCGCTTGACCCCCGGCGAGCCCATGTCGGCGGAGAACTGCTGCTCGCGGAAGACGGTGAGCCCTTCCTTGAGGCTCAACTGGAACCAGTCGCGGCAGGTCACCCGGTTGCCGGTCCAGTTGTGGAAGTACTCGTGGCCGATGACCATCTCGACGTTGGCGAAGTCGGTGTCGGTCGCGGTCTCGGGGTCGGCGAGGACGTAACGGGTGTTGAAGACGTTGAGCCCCTTGTTCTCCATCGCCCCCATGTTGAAGTGGTCCACGGCCACGATCATGTAGAGGTCGAGGTCGTACTCGAGACCGTAGACCTCCTCGTCCCAGCGCATCGCGTTCCGGAGCGACGCCATCGCGTGTCCGCAGCGGCCGATGTTGTGGGGCTCCGAATAGATGCGGAGCGTGACCTCGCGTCCGGACGCGGTGGTGAACGCGTCCTCGAGGCAGGCGAGGTCGCCCGCGACGAGGGCGAAGAGGTAGGAGGGCTTGGGGAACGGGTCCTCCCACCGGGCGAAGTGCCGGCCGTCGTCCAGCGCACCGTTCGCGACAAGGTTGCCGTTCGAGAGGAGGATCGGATAGTCGGCGCGGGCGGCGCGGATGGTGGTCGTGTACCGCGCCAGCACGTCCGGGCGGTCCGGGAAGAAGGTGATGCGCCGGAAGTCCTCCGCCTCGCACTGGGTGCAGAGGATCCCGTTCGATTCGTAGAGTCCCTTGAGGGTGGAGTTGCGCTTCGGAAAGATCCGGGTGCGAAGGGTCAGGCGGAACGGGGCCGAGGCGCCGGTTTCCGGACCGGTGCGCCGCGGGTCCGGGTTCCCGGACCCGGCGAGGCGCGATGCGGGGATGACGAGGCGGTCATCCTCGAGTCCGTACTCGTTCGCCGCGAGGGTCTCTCCATCCAGCTCCAGGCTCACCAGCTCGAGGGCGGTCCCGTCGAGGACCAGGGCGGTGCCGGCCGGCGTCCCCGGCGCGCGGCGCACCTCGAGGGTCGAGGTGACGAGGCATTCGTCGCCGGCGAGGTCGAAGTCGAGGTCGATCGAGTCGACCAGGAAGGCCGGCGGGGCGTAGTCCTCAAGCCGCACCTCGCGCGATTCGTTCCGGGGAATGGATGTCTCGGCCATGATGGGGCTCCGGGCATGCCAATGGGCGATGATGTCGGGGGGCGGAATGCTACAGCCGACCGCGCCGCCGGCAATCGGGACCGCCCTCGATTCAGGGGTACGCCGCCGAGGCGGCGGGGTGTTCGGGCGGGGCCGGCATTGAGCCGATCCGGCCGATCTGCTAAGCTGAAATCCCATCCGGGGGATGGGGTCGACATGCCGCGATACGTCTTCATCACGGGTGGCGTGGTCTCGTCGCTCGGCAAAGGCATTGCCTCCTCCTCGCTCGGCGCCCTTCTCGAGGCGCACGGCCTTCGCGTCACCCTGGTCAAGCTCGACCCCTACATCAACGTCGATCCGGGCACCATGAACCCCTTCGAGCATGGGGAGGTGTACGTGACCCGCGACGGGGCCGAGACCGACCTCGACCTCGGCCACTACGAGCGCTTCGTCCGCACTCCGATGGGCCGGAACAACAACTTCACGACCGGCCAGATCTACGAGAGCGTGATCCGGCGAGAGCGCCGAGGGGACTATCTCGGGAGCACCGTGCAGGTGATCCCGCACATCACCGACGAGATCAAGTCGTGCATCGCATCGAGCGCGGAGGGGTCCGACGTCGCCATGGTGGAAATCGGCGGCACGGTGGGCGACATCGAGTCGCTCCCGTTCCTGGAGGCCATCCGCCAGATGGCCTTCGATCTCGGACGAGCCCGGACCCTGTTCATCCACCTCACCCTCGTGCCCTACATCGCCACCTCCGGCGAGATCAAGACCAAGCCCACCCAGCACTCGGTGAAGGAGCTCCGGTCCATCGGAATCCAGCCCGATCTGCTTCTGTGTCGTACCGATCGCCCGCTGCCCGAAAAGGAGCGGCGCAAGATTGCCCTGTTCACCAACGTCGAGCCGCGCGCGGTGTTCACCGCCCCGGACGTCGACACCATCTACCGGCTGCCTCGGCTCTACCACGAGCAGGGCGTCGACGCGGTGGCCATGGAGCGGCTGGGGTTCGACGCGGAGCGGCGGGTCATCGATCTTTCGGAATGGGACGAGGTGGTCGCCCGGCTCGACAACTCCGACGGGGAGGTGGTCGTGGGGATGGTCGGCAAGTACGTCCATCTCGCGGACTCCTACAAGTCGCTCAACGAGGCCCTCGTCCACGCCGGGATCGCGGCCCGGACCGGGGTCCGGGTGGAGCTCATCGACGCGGAGGAGATCGAGCGCCACGGGTGCGCGGCGCTGGAACGGGTGGACTGCGTGCTCGCCCCGGGGGGCTTCGGATCGCGCGGGGTCGAGGGCAAGGTTCAGGCCGCGCGCTTCGCCCGGGAGCGCAAGGTCCCCTATCTCGGCATCTGTCTCGGCATGCAGGTGGCGGTCATCGAGTTCGCCCGCAACGCCGCGGCGCTTGCCGGCGCCAACAGCACGGAGTTCGACCGCGGCGCCCGGCATCAGGTGATCGCCCTCCTCACCGAGTGGGTCGAGGGGGACGGAGAGGTGCAGCACCGCGAGGACGGCGGGGACCTCGGGGGCACCATGCGCCTCGGTGCGCAGGAAGTGGCGCTCGCCCCCGGCACCCGGGCGCGTGAAGCCTACGGGAAGCCGATCATCGAGGAGCGGCACCGGCATCGCTACGAGTTCAACAACCGCTATCTTGAACGGCTGCGCGATGCGGGGCTCGTGATCTCCGCGACCACCGTCGACGGCGAGCTCGTGGAGATGGTGGAGCTCTCCGACCATCCCTGGTACGTCGGCTGCCAGTTCCATCCCGAGTTCACGTCGAACCCGCGCGACGGGCATCGCCTGTTCGAGGCGTTCGTGCGGGCCGCCGTACGGTACCGCGAGCTCCGCTCCGGCGCGCATGACGGTGTTCCGCGCGAGCCCGGCCGTGCCGTCCTTCCGGACGCCGGGAACGGCTCCGGCGGCGACCCCGATGCCGACTCCGGTTCGGATTCGGGGGCCGGCGACACGGCCGAGAGCGCGTCTGGCCGCGCGGGCCTCGCCCAATCGATCCACTGACCATGGCCGCCCGGCGATGAACCTCTGCGGATTCGAGGCGGGTCCCGACCGGCCCTTTTTCCTCATCGCGGGGCCGTGCGTCATCGAGTCGGAGCGCCTGGCCCTCGAGTCGGCGGAGACGCTCCGGGACGTTGCGGGTCGGCTCGGCATCGGCTTCATCTACAAGTCGTCGTTCGACAAGGCGAACCGGACCTCGGCGGCCAGCTTCCGCGGGCCGGGGATCGCGGAGGGGCTCCGGATCCTGGAACGGGTTCGTGCGGATCTCGACGTGCCGGTCCTCACCGACGTGCACGAAGACACCCCTATCGGCGAGGTCGCGGCGGTGGTGGACGTGCTCCAGACCCCGGCCTTCCTCTGCCGCCAGACGAGCTTCATCCGGCGAGTGGCGGCGGCCGGCCTTCCGGTCAATATCAAGAAGGGCCAGTTCCTCGCTCCCTGGGACATGGCCCACGTGGTCGAGAAGGCGCGATCGGCCGGCAACGATCGAATCCTGGTGTGCGAGCGGGGGGTGTCGTTCGGCTACAACTACCTCGTCTCCGACATGCGCTCGCTCGCGGTGCTGCGCGAGACGGGCTGCCCCGTCGTGTTCGACGCCACCCATTCGGTCCAGATGCCGGGGGGAATGGGGGCGTCGTCGGGCGGACAGCGCGAGTTCGTTCCGGTGCTCGCGCGGGCGGCGGTAGGAGCGGGGGTCTCGGGCGTGTTCATGGAGACCCATCCGGTCCCGGACGAGGCGCTGAGCGACGGCCCGAACGTGGTGCCGCTGGACGAGATGGAGCCCCTGCTCGAGACTCTGGTCGCGATCGACCGGGTGGT
>JAJECB010000401.1 GCA_022822245.1 Gammaproteobacteria bacterium | reverse complement strand
GATCGACGGCGAGCTGGTCGGTCCGAACGGATCGGAAGGCTTTCGCGGCATTCGCTACATCTTCGAACAGGACATCAGCGCCTTCGATTACATGCTCCTCATCTACGCCCTGCTCGCCGGCGTGCTCGCGCTCCTCTTCGCCATCGAGCGGACCCGGCTCGGCGCCATCTGGCGGTTGCTGGGAGAGGACGAGCTGCTCGCGGAGGCGCAAGGAGTGAGCCGCACCTACTACAAGGTGCTCGCGACCGCCTTCGCGGGCGCCATCGCGGGGATCGGCGGGGTGCTCTACGCGCACATGAACACCTACCTCGAGCCCAAGATCTTCAACGTCATGCTGGGGGTCCACAGCCTCGCCTACGGGCTCATCGGCGGGCTCGGGACCGCCTTCGGCCCCCTCATCGGGGTCGGGATCGACATCGGCCTCCTCGAATCGGCGCGGATCTTCTCCGGCTACCGGATGATCGTGTTCGGCGGAATCGTCGCCCTGCTGCTCATCTTCCGGCCGCGCGGACTCCTCGACGAGGCGGCCGTCCATGCCATCGCCGGCTGGTGGCGCACGCTGACTTCGTTGCACGCGAGGCGGCGGACCGGGCGGCCGCCGGAGCAATCGAGTGCTTGAGGTCGAGCGGGTCTCGCGGTCGTTCGGGGGGGTCGCGGCCCTCTCGGAAGTCGACCTTCACGTGGCTGCCGGCGAGGTGGTCGGGCTCATCGGACCGAACGGTTCCGGAAAGACCACCCTGCTCAACGTCATCACCGGCCTCTCGCCCGCGGAGCGGGGGCGGGTGCGGTTCGACGGCCGGGACGTGACGAACCTTCGCCCGGACCGGATCGCCCTCCTCGGACTTGCCCGCACCTTCCAGACCCCGCGAATCCTCCACCGGATGACGGTCCTTCAGAACCTCGCCACCGCCCTCTTCGCGGGATCCTCCCGGGTCCGGACCTTGAGCGCGGCCGGCCGCGACCGCTTGCTCGGGCTGCTGGACGAGTGCGGCCTCGGTGACCGGAAGGACGAGCTCGCGAGCAAGCTCACCCTGCCGGAACAGCGAAGGCTGGAGCTCGTCCGCACTCTGGTCAGCGACCCGAAGCTCATCCTCCTCGACGAGCCGGCGGGTGGGATGACCCCGGCGGAAACGGAGAGCATGGCGAGGCTCATCGCGGAGGTGGCGGCGAAGGGACGGACCTGCATCGTCATCGAGCACAAGATCGACATGATCTCGTCCCTTTGCGAACGGATCTGCGTCCTCGACTTCGGGCGGGTGATCGCGGACGGAACGACGGCGGAGGTGCTCGAGGACGAGGCGGTCCTCGAGGCCTATCTCGGCCGGCGGGACACGGCCGCCTGACCGTGGCGGCCATGCTGGAAGTCCGCGATCTCCACGTCGCCTACGGCAAGGTGCGGGCCGTCCAGGGGATCTCGCTCCGGGTCGACGAGGGCGAGATCGTCGCCCTCATCGGGGCGAACGGGGCGGGAAAGAGCTCGACGATGCATGCGATCTGCGGGGTGACGAGGCCCGCCCGGGGCACCGTCTCGTTCCGGGGAAAGGACATCACCGGCCACCCCGCCCATCGCGTCGTGCCCCTCGGCATCGCCCAGGTGCCGGAAGGCCGGCTCATCTTCGACGACCTCACCATCGAGGAGAACCTCGTGCTCGGCGGGATCACCCGCGCCCGGGCGAGCGAACGGAAGCGCATGGCGAGCATCCTCGAGCTGTTCCCGGTCCTCGCGCCCCGTACCGGCGAGACCGCCTCGAACCTCTCGGGGGGCCAGCAGCAGCTCCTCGCCATCGCGAGAGGCCTCATGTCGGACCCGACGTTCCTCATGCTGGACGAGCCGTCGCTCGGCCTCGCGCCGCTCGCCGCGCAGGAGGTCTTCGACCTCTTCGCCGCCCTGCGACGGAACGGGCTCACGATCCTCCTCGTCGAGCAGAACGTGCGCCAGGCACTCGCGATTGCCGACCGCGGCTACGTCATCGAGAGCGGGCGTATCATCCTGGAGGGGGAGTCGCCGCGCCTGCTCGAGGACGAGGGGCTGGTTCAAGCCTACCTCGGCATCGAGCGCCGGCAGGCGGACGCGCCGAATGCGAACCACGAAGACGGAGGAGGCCAATGATGCGTTCCATCCGACTCTCATTGAGCGTGGGCCTGCTCACGCTGGTGCCCGCCATCGCGCTCGCCGCCGGGGAGCGGCCGATGGTGAAGGTGGGCTGCGAGCCGACCGACGAGAAGCTCGTCTTCCACTGCATGTTCGAGGTCATGGGGAGGAAGAGCCACGAGCCCATCGAGGGCGCGGCGTTCAAGGTCAACGCCGACATGCCGACCATGCCCCTCGCCCACAACGTGAGGCCGATCCGCCCTGAGCCGGTCGACGGCAAGCCCGGCTCCTACGAAGGGAGGATCGAGCTCGAGATGCTGGGCGAGTGGGCGATCAAGATGACCTTCGACAAGCCGGTCCGGGACATCGTCATCGAGAAGCTGACCTTCGGCGGCGAGCCGATGGACCACTCGAAGATGGACCACGGCGAGAAGAAGGACCAATCCAGCGACGCAGAGAGGGTACTGGAGCGCTACGATGCCAACGGGGACGGTCGAATCACGTGTCGCGAGGCACGCAGACACCGGATTACGCCCGTCGAGCGCTCACACCCTGCATACCAGTACATGGACGACCGCGACGGGGATGGAGTCGTCTGCGAGTAGCGGCACCAGCCCGCCACCAAATCGCCAGTCGGGCTGGCCGAAGGCGGAGTCCGACACTGGACACCGGGCTCGGCGTCTTACCTGAGCGGCGGGCACCGCCCCGGCACCCAGCGCGGGTTGCCCTCCGGCATAGCGACAATTTCGGAGCGGAGCGCAGTGAGGAACTCCCGGCCCGCAGCGGCCGGAGTGGGAATGGAACGGCGACGACAGACGAAGACGATGGAAAAGGCACGTGCGGCCACGTTTCTATTGTCGTGTGATTCCCCACTGAAGATGCCTGCCGGGGTCCATGCGCCCGTGCAGTATTCGAAGGACACGAACGCCCTCGGCAATTCGCTGGAAATAGATGGCGTGGGCGACGCTCTCGTATCGCCGGAGTCCATCTCGGACGAAACCGTAGTCGGAACCGAAACTCGGATTCTCAGCGATGGTATCGATCCTGGCATGAAGCATTTCGCTGTACCGCTCAGCTTGATTCACCCCGAAATGCTCGATGCCGTAAAGATAGATATCAATCAGGTCTTGCTCACGGTAAATTCGTTCTGATTTTCGTCGACGGATCACGGCCCACGGTCAAGTGCCACCGGCTTTCGCAGGCGCCGCCGCGGCCGTTTGTCGCGGCATTTGGCCATTGTCGCGCTGTCGTTGGCGCTTCGCCTTGGACGCG
>JAJECB010000432.1 GCA_022822245.1 Gammaproteobacteria bacterium | reverse complement strand
GTCCGCCGCCGCCGCCGGGACCGCCCCGTCCGCATCGTCGTCCTCCTCGACGTCTCGGGCTCGATGGAGCCGTACAGCCGCTTCTTCCTCCAGTTCGTGAAGGGGCTTGCCGGAGCCTGGGCCGAATCCGACGCCTTCCTCTTCCATACCAGGCTCGTCCGGGTCACCGAAGCGATGCGCGACCATGACCCGGTCCGCGCGATGTCTCGCCTCGCCCTCCTCGCCCAGGGGTTCGGCGGGGGGACGCGGATCGCCGGTTCCCTCGCCGCGTTCAACGACCGCTACGCGAAGGCGGCCCTCAACCGCCGCTCGGTCGTCATGATCCTCTCCGACGGCTACGACACCGGGGACGCCTCGACCATGGCGCGCGAGATGCAGCGACTCCGGCGCCGGGTGCGGCGCATCGTGTGGCTGAACCCGCTCCTCGGGTGGCGGGGCTACGAGCCGGTCGCCCGCGCGATGGCCGCCGCCCTGCCCTTCGTGGACTGCTTCGCGCCCGCCCACACCCTCGAAGCCCTCGCGGCCATCGAGGGCGAGCTCGCCCGCCTGTAAGGGGGAGAGCGGGGACCCAAGGGGATCGCGGGGCAGGTCCCGGGGAGGGAACCCCGGAACGGGGAGGAGCGTCAGCGGCGGCGGTCCTCGGTGACCGGCACGACCCCGACCGACTGCCCGGAGAGCATGTCCCGGTAGATGACGTCCCGCACCTGGTCGAGGTCCAGGTCGTGGCGCTCGATGAGGTCCCCCGCATCGCGCACGATCGCGTCAACGTCCTGCATGAGCTTCAGGCGCTTGTAGGCGTCTTCGTGGCGAAGGCCGAGGCTCTCGCCCACGAGCTCCATGAAGTTGAGGATCTCGAAGCTCCGTCCCGACCCGTAGTGACAGATCTCGCGGTGGCAGGCGTGGAAGATGGTCGCGAGGGTGTCGACCCCCGCCGCCTCCGCCGCCTCGAACTCGCGTTCGCGGAGCTTCGCCTTGAAGTCGGGGAGCACGGAGAGGCTGTTCGACATCGTCCCCACCCGCTGCACCTCGAGGTCGACGAGGTCGAGGCCCGGAATGGCGCGGAGGATCCGCCGTGCCGCCTCGACCACCCCGGGGAGGACCGGGCGCTCGTGCAGGGCGACCCGCCGCCGCACGGGGTGGGTCATGAGGGGGGCGAGCCGGTCCAGCCGGTCGGCGACGTACTCGATGAACGGCGTGAGGGCGAACGGATCGGCCCCCTGCACCTCGGAAAAGGTCGGGAGGGTGACCTCCCCGAGCTGGGTCTGGCAGCTCGGGCACCACGAGAGCACCTCCCCGGTGCCGGCGCCGCCGAGCCGCTCGATGGTGTTGAAGCCGACTCGCCCCGCGCCCTCCGCGTCCCCCGCCCGGTACTGGAAGATCCCGCAGCACGCCGATGGCCCGCCCATCACCTCGTAGCGGACCCCGAGGGTGTCGAGGACGTCCAGGCAAAGGAGCGCGATGTGCGGGGTGCGGAGCACGTTGCACCCGGTGTAGAAGACGACGTCGGGCACCGCCTCCGGAGGCGCGCCGCGCCGCCTGGCCGGGTTGATCCTCGCGAGCACGTCCGGCGGAAGCTGCATTCTGGAAAGGACCCGCACCCCCCGGCTCATGCCGGAGAAGACCTCGGCGCCGTCGCGGCGCGCCGGCTCTTCTCCCTGCCGGCGGCGCGCCGCGGAGCGGGCGAGCCCGAGCATGAACCGCGGGTTGACCCCGTGCGGGCAGGCCGGGATGCAGTAGCCGCTTCCGGTGCACACGTTCGCCCAGGTCGCCGCCTCGCCGGTGCCCTCGCCGCCCGCGAGGAGGTCCGTCACCCCGGAGACGATCCCGGGCGCGTCCGCGGCATCGAGCCCCGCCGGCTCGACCATCGGGCAGACCTCGACGCACTTTCCGCAGCGCGTGCAGGCGTCGAGCACGTCCGCCGCGCGGCCCGCGAGGGAGTCGACGAATGCCTGGCCGTTGCCGTTGTTCACGCGATGGCGCGTCCCTGGGTCGAAGAGCGTTCCCGCTTCGACGATGCCACGGGAGGGACGCCGATTCAAGGCGAGGGGCCGCCTCCACCCGCGAGCCTCCTCTCCCACGCGAGCGCGGTGCGGACGATGAAGCGACGGACGCCGCGGCGGGGGCGCCATTCGAGGGCGGCGCGAAGGCGCGCCGGGTCGGCCGTGTCGTCCCGAATCCGTTGCATGGAGCGGCGCGCGCAATTACCCTTCGCGCTCGCCCGATTCCGGGCCGGTCACGAAGCGAAAATGCGGCGATGAAGATACTGGTGGCGGTCAAGCGGGTCGTCGACTACAACGTCAAGATCCGGGTCAAGTCGGACGAGACGGGGGTCGAGACGGCCAACGTCAAGATGTCCATGAACCCCTTCGACGAGATCGCGGTCGAGGAGGCGCTGCGCCTGAAGGAGGCGGGCAAGGCGGAGGAGGTGGCGGTCGTCTCGCTCGGGGCGCAGAAGTGCCAGGAGACCATCCGCACCGCCCTCGCGATGGGCGCGGACCGGGGCATCCACGTGCTCACCGACGACGAGCTCCAGCCCCTCGCGATCGCCAAGATGCTCAAGGTCGTGGTCGAGCGCGAACAGCCGGGGCTCGTCATCCTCGGCAAGCAGGCCATCGACAACGACAACAGCCAGACCGGGCAGATGCTCGCCGGTCTCCTCGGCTGGTCGCAGGGCACGTTCGCATCCCGGATCGATCTCGACGGCGGCGGCGGAACCGCGAACGTCACCCGCGAGGTGGACGGCGGGCTCGAGACGGTGGCACTCGCGCTCCCGATGGTGGTCACCACCGATCTCCGACTCAACGAGCCGCGCTATGCCTCCCTTCCCAACATCATGAAGGCGAAGAAGAAGCCGATCGACGCGGTGAGCCCGGAGGAGCTCGGGGTATCGCCCGATCCGCGCCTCACCGTCGTCTCCGTCAAGGAACCGCCGCAGCGCCAGGCCGGGGTCATCGTGGAAGACGTGGCCGGTCTGGTGAGCAAGCTCCACAACGAGGCCAAGGTGATCTGATGAGCGTTCTCGTCTATGCCGAGCACGACGGCTCGGCCATCCTCAACGCGTCCCTGTGCGCAGTCGCGGCGGCGCGGGAGATCGACGCCGACGTTCACCTGCTCGTGTGCGGGGAAGGCGCCCGGAGCGCGGCGGAAGCGGCGGCGGCGGTCGAGGGAGCATCCCGGGTGCTGCTCGCCGACGCGCCCGCCTTCTCCCACGGCCTCGCCGAGCCCATCGCGGACCTGCTGGTCGACCTCGCCGGCCCGTACGACGCGATCCTCGCCGCGCATACCACGGGGGGGAAGAACATCCTTCCCCGGACCGCGGCGCTCCTCGACGTGGCGCCCATCTCCGACATCATCGGCATCGAGTCGGCCGACACGTTCGTGCGCCCCATCTACGCGGGCAACGCGATCGCGACCGTCCGCACCTCCGACGCGAAGAAGGTGGTCACCGTCCGGGCGACCGCCTACGAGGCCGTCGCGGACACCGGCGGCGCGGCGCCCATCGAGGAGGTGGGCGGCGGCGGGGCCGGAGCGGGCGGCGATCTCTCGAGCTTCGTCGGCCAGGAGCTCACCCGCTCCGAGCGGCCCGAGCTCACCTCCGCGAGCATCGTCATCTCCGGCGGGCGCGGGATGCAGAGCGGCGACAACTTCCACCTCCTCGAGACGGTGGCGGACCGGCTCGGGGCGGCGGTAGGCGCTTCCCGGGCGGCGGTGGATGCCGGCTTCGTGCCGAACGACTACCAGGTCGGGCAGACCGGAAAGGTCGTCGCCCCGGACCTCTACATCGCGGTCGGCATCTCCGGGGCCATCCAGCACCTCGCGGGGATGAAGGACAGCAAGGTGATCGTCGCCATCAACAAGGACGAGGAAGCCCCGATCTTCCAGGTCGCGGACTACGGCGTGGTCGCCGACCTCTTCAAGGCCCTCCCCGAGCTCGACGAGGAGCTCGCCAAGGCGCTCGAATAGGTCGCGTTCACACTACCGAAGCACCTCGACGACGAGTGCGTAGATCCGCAAGTGTCGGATTGGCGCAGCATAATCCGACGCTTGCGGGCCAGGGGACACGCTTCGCACGTTGATGTCGGATTACGCTTCGCCAATCCGACCTACCGACTCCGCCGCCCTCTGCTCGGACTTGCTGGTTGCCTGCCCCGATAGGGTGAGCGCGTCCGGCGGCGGGCCACCGGACCGGCGCCGCCGTCGGGCGCCGGCCGCCTTCGTTCCGGGCAAGAGCCCGGAAAGTTCGCCGATGTCCTGCTGCGGACGCCAATCTGCTTGCGTTAGCGGGCCGTACTCCCGAAAGCCGCTTCGACGTAGGCACGGCTACGCCTTCAGCAGCGCGCATGCGCTCTTTCGGTCCGTGCGGCCCACTACCACAAGCATCTTGGCGCCCTCGCGACGAACATCGGTGAATTTTCCGGGCTAGAGCCCGGCGAGGATCGACTCCGCGGAGCTCTTGTCGAGCCCGCCGCCCTCGTCCACGTTGAGGGCCGTCACCACCCCGTCGTCCGCCACCAGTGCGTAGCGCTGCGAGCGCACGCCGAGGCCGCGCGCCGAGAGGTCGAACTCGAGGCCCATCGCCTTGGTGAACTCGCCGCTCCCGTCCGCAAGCATCTCGACCTTGCCTGCGGTGCCCTGGTCCTTGCCCCACGCGTCCATGACGAACACGTCGTTGGTCGCGAGGCAGGCCACCGTGTCGACCCCCTTCGCGCGAAGGGCATCGGCGTTGGCGGTGAACCCCGGAAGGTGCTGGGCGGAACACGTCGGGGTGTAGGCGCCGGGTACCGCGAACAGGACCACCTTCCGGCCCGCGAAGAAGTCGTCCGTGGAAACTGCCTGCGGGCCCTCGTCCGTCATCCGGGTGAGGTCGATGGAAGGGATCCGGTCGCCAACGGAAATCGTCATTTCGGGTTTTCTCCTTTCGGTTGTTCGTTCGGGCTCGGGGTCCCGGTCCGAGGCCGCCGCCCCGCGGTCATCCGAGCGAATCGACCTGGAAGGCGGCTATCGACCGATCCTCCAGCATGAGCGGGATCCCGTCCTCCACCGGGTAGATCGTCGTTCCGGTGGACGTGATGAGCGCCTCGGCGAGCTCCGTCTCCACCGGGGAGCCGTCGGCCTGCTTGACCCGGCCCCCGCGAATGGCTTCGTTCACAAGCCGGAGTTTCGCCGCCGGCAACCGCTCCACCGGGGCGCGGGTCACCGGACAGCAAAGGATTTCAAGGAGTTTCCGATCGACTGCCATCCGGGGAACGACGCCGCCCAACGGGGGGCGCATCATAGCAGACGCCCGGATCGCCGGATGGGTGGGCGGACAGGTGGGGAATCCGGCCGGAACGGGGCACTCCGGAGCGAGGGGCCGCGCCGCGCCGCTCTCCCGGGGCCGGGGCAGGGGCCGGGCTACCGCTCCGTTCCGCCCCGGTGGCCGACGCGAAGGTCGAGCACCACCAGCATGGGCCAGCCGACATAGCGCTCGGCCCGCGGATACCGCGCGGCGAAGTCCGCGTCCGGGGCGTGCTCGCCGACCCCGCGGAGCGAGAAGCCCGCCCCCACCGCGGCCATGACGAAATCTCCGATCCGGTGGGGGAGGCTCCCCGGCATCACCACCTCTCCAGAGTCGGGATCGGTGAAGCGCGCCTGGCTCCCGCGAAGGAACATCGCAGGGTGCATCGCGGATACGACGGCGCGCCCGCCCGGGCGGAGGATCCGATGGGCCTCGGCGAAGAACGCGGCGAGGTCGCGGAGGTGCTCCAGGACCAGGCCGCTCACCACCGCATCGAACGACGCGTCCTCGAAGGGCAGCGGTTCGTGGAGGTCGTGGGTGACGAAGCGGGCGTCGCCGGCCGAGACCCTCTCCCGGGCCTTCGCCAGCATCCCCGCCGAGAAGTCGAGCGCGGTGACCCGCGCCCCCGCGCCGGCAAGCCACGCGGAGTGCCGGCCGGTGCCGCAGCCGAGGTCGAGCACCTCCTGCCCGTGCACCTCGCCGAGCGCCTCGCGAACGCGCGGCTCCTCGAGGGCCGGCAACGGATTGGCGTCGTGGTCGTAGACCTCCGCCCACCGGTCGTAGCCGGCACGCACTCTGGCGAGCGGGTCGCCAGCGCCGGGCAGGCCGCGCGGATCCGGGTCCGATTCCATGCACGGATCATAGGCTGCCCTATCCGATCTTCCACCCGAGACGGGAACCACCGGCGCCGCCCGGCCCGATTCCCGATTCCCGGCCGAGGGGCTGCTAGGATTCCTCGCCGTGGAACCGCGGCTTCACTTCGAGGAGCACCCCGGCGACGGGCCGCCGATGCTGTTCGTGCACGGCTTCCTCTCGAGCCGGGCGCAGTGGCGGGAGAACCTCGAGCCGCTCGGCGCGGTCTGCCGCCCGGTGGTCGTCGAGCTGTGGGGGCACGGACGATCGCCGGCCGGCGAAACGCCGGACGACTACTCGGCCGCCGGCTACCTCCGGCAGTTCGAGGCGATCCGCGAACGACTCGGCGTGGAGCGGTGGTACCTCTGCGGGCAGTCGCTCGGCGCGTCGCTCACCCTCCGGTACTCGCTCGCGTTTCCCGAGCGGGTCATCGCCCAAGTCTTCACCAACTCGAACTCCGCGTTCGCAACGGCCGAGATCATCGTCGAGCGGAGGCGCCTCGCGAGGGCCGCCATCGAGGACATCGAGGCCCGCGGCCTCGCCGCCGTCGAGGACCTCCCCGTGCACCCGCGCCGCGCGCGGCGCCTTCCGCCCGATCTGCACCGGGAGATGGTCGCCGACACGGGCCGCATCGACCCGCGCGCGATCGCCGATTCGTACCGGCATCTCAACGTCGACGTCTCGGTGCGCGAGGCGGCCCGCACGATCTCGGTCCCGACGATGATGGTCTGCGGGATCTACGAGAAGCGCTTCGCCCCCCACCGCGACTACGCGCAAGCGAACGTCCCGGGTCTTCGGGTGGTGGACCTCCCCGCCGGCCACGCGGTGAACGCCGAGCGCCACGAGGAGTTCAACGCCGCGGTCGCCGCCTTCCTGCGCACGGTGCGGGAAACGGGACGCACGGGTGGCGCCGGTGACCCACGCGAAACGGTTGGTGGAGTCGTGGAGGGGCCGGTCCCCGGATAGCGCGCAACGAGTGGATCGACCTCGCCCGACCTTCCCGGTACCTGCGCCACGTGTTTTCCGGGGGCACGGCCCCACAACGTAGTCCTTGGGACCACGGGCAATGGCCGGATTTCCCTGCGACAACGGCCACAATTGCCAAGCTTGCGTCGAATCGGGCGCCGTACACTGTCCGCGTGGAGGTGACCGAAGATGAGCATTGAGGTCATTCGTGGCGCGAGCCTGAAACCCGTGGCCAGCGGCAAGCTGATCGAGGCTCTCTCGACCCGAGCCGATTGGTCCGGCCGGCTGTTCGTCGGCTACCCGATCATCGGCACCGCCGAGGGGCCGCATCGCGTCGACGCTCTTTGGGTGTCCGAGCGAGGGGTCGTGGTCTTCGACCTCGTCGAGGGGCGTGAACCTGGCGACCATGAAGCTCGTCAGGATGACACCGCGAACAAGATCGATGCACAACTGAGGATCCGTCCGGCGCTGGTCCGGCGGAGGCAACTGCGCATCCCGGTTCACACGATTTCGTTCTCTCCCGCCGTGGATGGCTCGATCTCGGGCGCCGCCGGAGGATTGCTGTGCGGTCCCGACACCCTCCTCGCCGAGCTCGAGAATCTCGAGTGGGAGGATTTCGAGGAGGATACTTACCGAAATGCGCTTTCGGTGATCGAGAGCGTTGCGAGGATTCGCCGGAGCCGCGCGAGACGAACCTTCCAGAGCGACGATTCCCGGGGAGCGAAGCTCAAACGGCTGGAAGATTCCATTGCCACGCTGGACCACGACCAGAGTGCGGCCGTCATCGAAACTGCGGAAGGCGTGCAACGCATACGGGGCCTTGCCGGATCAGGCAAGACCATTGTCCTCGCGTTGAAGGCGGCCTACCTGCATGCGCAGTACCCGGAGTGGAGAATCGGCGTCACGTTCAACACGCGTTCATTAAAGGGGCACTTCCAGCGGCTCATCCGCGATTTCCACACCGACAAGACCGGAGAAGCGCCCGACTGGCAAAGCCTGCGGGTGGTCAATTCGTGGGGCGCGCCGGGCGGCACCGAGCGGAGCGGGATCTACCACGAGTACTGTTCCAGTCACCGGGTCGACTACCTGGACTTCCGTTCGGCAACGAGCCAATTCGGGCAGAGCGAGCCGTTCGCGGCCGCCTGCAAGCAGGCTCTGGACCAGACGGAAGTCTCCCGTCCGGTCTACGACGCGATCCTCGTGGACGAGGCGCAGGACCTGCCCCCAGCCTTTCTGAAGCTCTGCTACACCTTCCTGAAGGAACCCAAGCGGTTGGTCTATGCCTACGACGAGCTGCAGAATCTCGCCAACGAATCGTTGCCTCCGCCCGAGGACATCTTCGGCCGCCATGACGATGGAACTCCCTTGGTTCGACTTGATGATGGGGGGAGCGACCGGCCGCGTCCGGACATCGTGCTGAAGCGGTGCTACCGCAATTCCAAGCCGGTTCTGGTCGCGGCTCACGCCCTCGGATTCGGCATCTACCGAGCCGCCCCCCAGCCGGGGCAGACAGGCCTCGTCCAGATGTTCGACTATCCGCTACTCTGGGAGGAGGTTGGATATGTGGCCGAAGACGGCGAGCTGAGGGAGGGTTCGCGGGTCAGGCTCGTTCGACCCGAAACGACGAGTCCGGGATTCCTCGCGGAACACTCCCCGGTTGACGACCTGATCCACTTCCGGACGTTCACTACGGAGCAGGAGCAGGCAGCCTGGGTAGCGCAAGAAATCCGCGACAACCTCCAACGAGAGGATCTCCGGCACGGCGACATCGTCGTCATCAACCCTGATCCTCGAACGACTCGAGGCAACGTGGGGATCGTGCGAGCCCTGTTGCTGGATATGGACATTCAGTCCCATCTCGCCGGGGTCGACACCGACCCGGATACGTTTTATCTCGACAATGAATCGGTAACGTTCTCGGGCATTCACCGCGCCAAAGGCAATGAAGCGGCCATGGTGTACATCATCAACGCCCACGACTGCCAGTCGGCCGCCTTCGATCTGGCGCGGATCCGCAATCGCCTCTTCACCGCCATGACGAGAAGCAAGGCTTGGGTGCGGGTGCTTGGAATCGGCCGGCGCATGGACGCGCTGACGCGCGAGTACGAGGCGCTGAAGGCTCAGAACTTCTCTTTGGATTTCCATTATCCGTCGACCGAGGAGCGCGAACGCCTGCGCGTCATCCATCGCGACATGACGGAAGCGGACCGAAAGCGCGTGAGAGACAGCAACCAGGAGCTCGGCCGGTTGGTTCGAGATCTTGAACACGGCAACGTTCGTCCGGAGGACCTTGACGAAACGACAGTCGACAGGCTCAAGACCCTCCTCGAGGGCGAGCGATGACGCCGCAGACCATCCTCGATCAGATTAATCGCCTCGTACGGCATCTGGTCGAGACGGGCTTGGCCGACGATCAACGCTCCGCCTTCCGGCGCGGAACGGGTGTAGTTGAAGTCACTTTCGACAGCGCCGGTCAGGTGTCGGCCGCGCTGGGAAATACCTCGTACGCGGAGGTCTACGAGGTCTTCGTACGAGATCGAGTATTCAATGCCAAGCTCCTCGATGGCGCCCTCATCCAGATGATGTACAAGTTCGCGGACAACGGGCTGGAACAGCACCGCCTTGCCTTCTTCCCGGCCCCGCACCTGGAGCGATTCGGGCGCGATCCCGACGTGTACCTCGAAGATCGACTCTATGCGGACATCGTCGGTAGAAACATCTTGCCACTCCCCGTCCGGTTCGACTTCGATGCCCGGGACGATCGCCACCGGGAGGTCACGCATCCGAAATCCCACCTCACGCTCGGCGAGTACGCGGAGTGCCGGGTCCCCGTGTCGGCGACGCTCACTCCACACCGGTTCGTCGATTTCATCCTGCGCAGCTTCTACCAGAGTCGATCCGGAGAAGGAGTGGTCGCCAGGCTTCCCCGTTTCGCCGGCAGCTTGACGACCTCGATCACGCGCGCGGAGCGAGACGTGCCGCACGTTGTCGTGCCATGACGGACGGCCGTGGTGAGGACGGCCCAATCACACGAGAGCTCTCCCGATACGCGCCGGTCTCCCGAAGCGCAACAACGTTGGGGCGATGGGATGTCTCGCCCGGAGAGGGCGGATCAGCCGAGGAGCAGGATGACGATCCCTGCGACGATGAGCAGGATCCCGGTGATCTCGAGGGGGGTGGAGCGCTCGCGGAAGAAGAAGTACGAGGCGATGAAGGTGAAGACCAGCTCCACCTGACCCACCGCCCGCACGTAGGCGGCGTTCTCGAGGGTCATCGCGGTGAACCAGCCGACCGAGCCGATCATCCCCGCGACCCCGACGAGCGAGGCGACCCTCCAGCCGCGGAACACCCGGGTGAGCTCCCCGGGCTCCCGGACCCGGATCCACACCGCCATCACCGCGGTCTGGAACACCACGACGCAGGCGAGAGTGAACGCGGCCTGCATCAGGAACCCCTCGCCCCCGAGGGAGAGCGCGGCCGCCCGGTAGGAGACCGCGCTGAGTCCGAAGAACGTGCCGGACAGGATCCCGATGAAGGCGGCCCGCCCGGTCCACCCGAGGAGCAGGTTGCGCAGGGTCAGGTGGCTCTTCGCGACCGAGATGGACATCACCCCGACGAGACTGATCACGATCGCGACGGCGGCGAGCGAGCTCACCGGCTCGCCGAGGATCACGAGGCCGAAGATCGCGGTCTGCACCGTCTCGGTCTTCGAGTAGGTGGTGCCGACCGCGAAGTTGCGGAGCGAGAAGAGGTAGACGAGGAGGGCGGTGGCGGTGATCTGGGTGACCCCTCCGAGCATGGAGAAGAGCACGAAGCGCGGGTTCGGCTCCGGCCACTCGAAGCCGTAGCCCTCGCCGAGCGCGGCCACGTAGACGAGGGCGAGGGGCACCGCGTATACGAACCGGCAGAAGGTGACGCCCGAGGTGCTGAGGGAGTCCTTGAGGTGCTTCTGGAGCGCCGACCGCAGGTTCTGCATGAACGCGGCGACGAGGGTGATCGGGACCCAGAGCTCCATCGGAATGGGTGTCGCCGCCCCTGCCGGCCGAGAGCGCGGGCGGGGCGCTCAGGCGCGCGCGGCGGGCTGGCGCCGGGCGAGGCGGCGCCCGGCGTCCGGGGAACGGTTCCGCCGAGGGTTCAGCCGCTCGCGCCGGCCGGGGACACCTCCCGGATCCAGCCGAAGGGATCGGGCTTCGCCCCGTACTGGATACCGATGAGCTCGTCGAAGAGCCGCTCGGCGAGCGGACCGGTGCCGCCGTTCGCGATGTGGTGGGTCTGCCCCTGGTACTCGAGCGCGCCGACCGGCGAGATGACCGCCGCGGTCCCCGCCCCGAACACCTCTTCGAGGGTCCCCTTCTCCTGCGCGCCGAGCACGTCGTCGATGGTGAGGCGCTCCTCGGCGACCGGGATGTCCCAGCTCGCGAGGAGCTTCAGCACCGAGTCCTTGGTGATCCCGGCGAGGATCGTGTCCCCGGCCGGCGGGGTGATGACGGTGCCGTCGATCTTGAACAGGATGTTCATCGAGCCCACTTCCTCGATGTAGCGGTGCTCCGCCGCATCGAGCCACAGGACCTGGGTGAAGCCGCGGCCGAGGGCCTCCTTCTCCGCCTTGAGGCTCGCCGCGTAGTTCGCGGCCGTCTTGGCCGCCCCGAGCCCCCCCGGCCCGGCCCGCGAGTACCGCTCGGCAACCGTGATCTTCACCGGGTTGAAGCCCTCCGGGTAGTAAGCGCCGACCGGGCCGGTGATGATGAAGAACAGGGCCTCGTGGGTGGACTTGAGCCCGATATAGGGCTCGGTCGCGATCATCGTCGGGCGCACGTAGAGGGAGGTCCCGTGCGAGCGCGGGATCCACTCGTGGTCGAGCTCGAGCAGGGCCTCGATCGCACCGACGAAGACGTCCGGGTCGACCTCCGGCAGATCGAGGCGCACCGCCGACGAGTTGAAGCGGGCCGCGTTGTCGGCCGCGCGGAACAGGTTCACGGACCCCGGGCGGCCGCGATTCCGATACGCTTTCAGCCCCTCGAAGATGGTTTGGCCGTAGTGCAGGACGAGAGAGGCGGGCGAGAGGTCGAGGTTCGAGAACGGCCCTACGGTGGGCTCGCCCCATCCGCCGTCCGAAGTCCACCGCATCGTGAACATGTGGTCGCTGTAGATCCTCCCGAACCCGAGCGAACTCTCGTCCGCCGGCTTCGGTCGGCGTTGCTCCGGCGTCGCCGGCTCGATCCGGAAGTCCATGCGCCCCCGCCTCGGCTGCTGAATGGTGAGCGGCCGGGCCGCCGCCCGCCGCGCGAGGCGGCAATCTAGGGAGGGGCCGCCCGCAAAGTCAAGCGCGGTCAGCGTTTGAGCGTGAAGCCCGCGTCACCGGGCCGTCGCCAGCTCGTACTCGCGCACGAGCAGGTCGGCGGGAAGGTTCCATTCGGCCGACAGGGCCCGGATCATCGCCAGGGTGAGGGGGCGCTCTGGCGGTTCAGCACCTCAGGCGCGCGCGGCTGGAACCCGATCAATGCCGCGAGATCCTTCTGACGAAAGCCGCGGGCCTCCATGACGTGCTCGATCGCCGAGATCGGATCCGGCGCTTCCATCGGCCAGCGTTCGCATTCGTACGCCTTGACCAAGGTGACGAGGATTTCGAGACCATCGCCGTCCCGGGTGTCCGGCGCGGCCCCCATCAGGCGGTCGATCATGGTCAACGCCCGGTCGTAATCGGCTTCCGTCTTGATTGGCCTGATGACCATGGCGACCTCCGGGATGAACTACGCGGTGGAAGCATCGACCTCGTCGTACTGCGCGTGGACTCCCACGAATCGCACGAAGCCAATGATGGACGACGCGGCCATCGTGCGCGAATCCATGGAGTTCGACGTAGTGATCGTCGGGGCGGCCCGTCTACCGACCAACGACGACGTGCGGAGGCTTCCTCGCCGCGGTTCGCGCGCATCCGAAGCCCGCAATGCGGACCCTCGCCCGCACCCTCATAATGACCACTCCGGCGACCCACCCCCCATCCCGAACCAATTGCTCCACAGCGCACATGGCTCGTAGAGAGCCACCCTTGACACCCCCCGCGCCTTACGCCACGCTCCTCCGTAGACCCAAGGCGGGCGTCGCGGCCATGATGCGAGGCAGCTCAAGGAGATCGAGATTGGACGGCCAACCCGTTACGCGGCTTGTCCGCGGCTGAGCTTGGTCGTCAGACCGCTCGCCAAGCGTGGTCAGGTCGCTGCGTGAGCGAGATCGGATCCGTTGTACCCGAGAATCCTGGAACGCTTCAGATCTCGAATCCGTGAGCGCCGGTACGTTGTTACACTTCATGCCTTGGACGAGATGGATGAAGACTCGCTGTCTACATTTGACCTGGAGAGGACGATTCTCACTGGAGAAATCATGGAGCGGCAGCGTGATCAAGCAACTCGGGAGTGGAAGTACTTGGTGCAAGGGAATGCCATCGATGGGCGCCAAGTGGTGGTCGTCGGAAAACTGGGACCTACAGACAAACTCGTTGTAATGACTACGTGGGAAAATGATGAACAAGCTGAAATGTGACAACTGCGGTGAGCATAAGGCTCGAATTCGTCAAGTATCCCGTAGCTATGGCTCTGGCAGGGATCTGCTGGTGATTGAAGGGATTCCATTGATCTCGTGCCCAAGCTGCGGCGAAAGCTATTTCACCGCCGAGACACTTCACGAGGTCGAGCGCATCAAGCTTCATCGTGAAGGATTCGCAGAGAAAAAGCCGGTGTCCGTGGCAAGGTTTCATCATGCGGCCTGACCAGTCGCTCCAGCCGACGGCCAACCCGCTGCGCCGCTTGTCCGCGGGTGAGCTTGGTCGTAAAGTGCGATGAAGACTCCGTACCACGCCGCGATGAAGCTCCTCGAGGCATGGCCCGGCATTATGCACGACTGTCGCGAGACACTGGGTTCAGAGCTCTTCTACCAAGCTGTCGTGTACCACCATCTTCGATCCGTCGGTGTTCCAAAACGGCAACTTGGCATGAACGTCAAGATGTGGATCAGTAAACCGGTGGCTCCTCTTTTTCGACAACTTGACGAGAAGAAAAAGGAGGGATTCCGCGGCGGGTTCGAACCCATTCCGGATGTCGTGATGTTTTCGGAAGGCGTCAATGGCGACTTCCGCCGTCGCAACAACGAACAAACGCTCAAGTGCCTCAGCTTGGTTGTTGAGGTGAAGGTGTCGGAACTAGCAAAAGCTAGACTGACGGTTGGGAAGGTCGCCGCCGACATCAATAAGCTCGCCGCCCTTCGCCATGAGTGTTGTCATCGTGGGGGCAACTTCTACCCCGTCGTGATGGTACTCGACACAGCTCCACTCGCCCAGGAGCGGATGACGCAGTACAGTTACAACAAGACGAAGGTGATTGCTGAGGAAAACCGGGTGGGGTTTCTCTACTGTTCACCGGACGTCAAATACAACTCGGTCCAGCGACACCTACAACAGCATCCCACGGGACCGCTCGCTTTGCTCGCGGCCCGTGATACTTGACGTTAGCTCGCAGTGCCGAGTGCGTGGGATACAATTGGAGCGATGAAAAAATCGGTTTACATTGAATCTTCGGTTATTAGCTATCTCGCGGCCCGGCCGAGTCGCGATCTTGTCATTGCCGCGCACCAGGCAGTCACAGCGGAGTGGTGGAACGGTCATCGTTTGCGGTATGATGTCTATGTATCGCCATTGGTAGTGGAGGAAATCTCGGCCGGCGACGCTTCGGCAGCGGAAGAACGGCTTCGGGCGATTGGAGACATCCCGAGCGTAGCGATTGCGGCAGAAGCCGAATCATTGGCGTCTGCGTTACTGGCAGCGAATGCTGTTCCGGCAAGTAGTGCCCGCGATGCGTTGCATATTGCAATCGCCGCGACCCAAGGGATTGACTACCTTATCACCTGGAACTTCAGACATATCAACAACGCCAGTACGCGAACCATGGTAGTCAACGTTGTGTCCACTTTCGGTCTGGTTTGCCCGGTGCTATGCTCGCCGGAGGAACTCATGGGTGAAGACGATGCGCAATGATCCAATCGTTGAAGAAATGCGGGCGCATGGCGAGGAGTTCGCGGCCAAGCATGACAACGATCTCCGGCGCATTTGTGAGGCATTGAGAGAGTTGGAGGTCGCGTCTGGGCGCAGGGTCGTGCGCCGCGAACCGAAGCATTTGGAACGAAAAGCTGCGAGTTAACCCGGCGCTTCAGCCAGCGGCCAACCCGTTTCGCGGCTTGTCCGCGGCGGAGCCTGGTCGTTGGCGGTTTGAAAGTCTCCTTCCTGGACAAGGCCGTCCTGCTGACTTTGCGGCCGGCACGGACCTAATTGCCCGGCGCGCGCGAGCGGGCGGTGAGGCCCGTTCGCGTTTCCGAAACCCGGTTGGGTCACAGCGAGGACGATTGTTCCGATCCGAAGCGGATCGGGGATTTGGCGCTGGCTGACCACCGGTCGGAGCGTCGCGACGCGCGATTGGCGCCCTATAATTCCGCGGGAGCGGCAGGACGGGGCGTCCGGATAGCGGTCGCCTTGCGTACGGGGTGACGCCGCGTGTGGGCCGGCGCAAGAGCAGGGTGGAAGGATGGACGAGGCGGCGATCGAGCGCGAATCCATGGAGTTCGACGTGGTGATCGTCGGGGCGGGACCGTCCGGCCTCGCCGCCGCGGTGCGGCTTCGCCAGCTCGCCGAGGAGCGGGGCCACGATCTCAGCGCGTGCGTGGTCGAGAAGGGCTCCGAGGTCGGCGCCCACATCCTGTCCGGCGCGGTGCTCGAGCCCCGCGCCCTCGAGGAGCTGTTCCCGGACTGGCGGGAGCGCGAGGCCCCTCTCAACACGCCGGTGAGCGAGGAACGCTTCTTCTTCCTCACCGAGGGGGGCGGGTTCCCGTGGCCGAACGGGCTGCTCCCGCCCTCGCTCCGGAACCACGGCAACTACATCATCAGCCTCGGGAACTTCTGCCGGTGGCTCGCCGCCCAGGCCGAGGAGCTCGGGGCGGAGGTGTTCCCCGGCTTCGCCGCCGCCGACGTGCTCTACCGGGAGGACGGGGCGGTCGCGGGGATCGTCACCGGCGACATGGGGGTGGGGCGCGACGGCGAGCCCACCGACAACTTCATGCCCGGCATGGAGCTTCGCGCCAGGTACACCTTCTTCGCCGAGGGGTGCCGCGGGCACCTCGGGCGGCGGCTCATGGAGCGCTTCGGGCTCCGCGACGGGGTCGAGCCGCAGACCTACGGCATCGGGATCAAGGAGCTCTGGGAGGTCCAGCCGGAGCGCCACCGCCCCGGGCTCGTCATGCACACCGCGGGCTGGCCCCTCGGCTCCGGCACCTACGGCGGTTCGTTCCTCTACCACCTCGAGGACCGCCAGGTCGCGGTCGGCTTCGTGGTCGGCCTCGACTACGAGAACCCGTACCTCTCCCCCTTCGAGGAGATGCAGCGCTTCAAGACCCACCCGAAGATCCGGGCGACCTTCGAGGGCGGGCGGCGGATCTCCTACGGCGCCCGGGCGATCAACGAGGGGGGCCTGCAGTGCCTCCCGAAGCTCGCGTTCCCGGGCGGGGTGCTGGTCGGGTGCGAGGCGGGCACCCTCAACACGCCCAAGATCAAGGGCACCCACACCGCGATGAAGTCTGGGATGCTGGCCGCCGAAGCGGTATTCGAGGCGGTGGCGGGGGGCTCCGAGGGGGGCGAGGAGCTCGCCGCCTACCCCGAGGCGTTCCGCGCGTCCTGGGTGTGGCGGGAGCTCCACGAGGCCCGCAACGTGCGCCCGGGCTTTCGCTGGGGGCTCGTCGGCGGCACCCTCCACGCCGGCATCGACCAGGTGCTGCTCCGGGGCCGGGCGCCGTGGACGCTTCGCTACGGCCACACCGACCACGACCGGCTCCGCAAGGCGGAGGACGCGAAGCCCATCGAGTACCCGCGCCCGGACGGGGAGCTCACCTTCGACAAGCTCTCGTCCGTGTTCCTCTCCGGGACCAACCACGAAGAGAACCAGCCCGTGCACCTCACCCTCCGCGACGACGCGAAGCCCGTCGCGGTCAACCTCGCGGACTACGCGGGCCCCGAAGAGCGCTTCTGCCCGGCCGGGGTGTACGAGTTCGTGGAGGAAGGCGAGGAGCGGCGGCTCCAGATCAACGCGCAGAACTGCGTACACTGCAAGACCTGCGACATCAAGGACCCGACCCAGAACATCGTCTGGGTGGCGCCGGAAGGCGGAGGCGGCCCCAACTACCCGAACATGTAGGCGAAGCGGCGGGGCAAACGGCTGGCGGAAGCCGGGCCACCGAACAGAAGACGGAACCTGAATCATGCAGACATACAGCGCGCCGGTGCGCGACATGCAGTTCGTGCTGAACGAGGTCCTCCGGGTGGAGGAGCGGTTCGCGGAGCTTCCCGGGTTCGAGGAGGTGAGCGCGGACCTCGTCGACGGGGTGCTCGAGCAGGCCGGCCGCCTCTTCGAGGAGGTCGTCCACCCCACCAACATGCCGGGGCACGAGGAAGGGTGCGAGCGGCGCGCGGACGGCACGGTCCGCCTGCCGGACGGCTTCTGCGAAGCCTATCGCGCGGTCCGGGACGCGGGCTGGCTCGGCGTCTCCGCGAGCCCCGAGTACGGCGGCCAGGGCCTCCCCGAGACCCTCAACTTCTTCATCGACGAGATGTTCACCTCCGCCAACATGTCCCTCAGCCTGCTGCCGGGGCTCACCCACGGGGCGTGCACCGCGATCGAGGCCCACGCCACCGAGGAGCTCCGGGCGAAGTACCTCCCGAACATGGTGAGCGGGCAGTGGAGCGGCACGATGTGCCTCACCGAATCGCACGCCGGCACCGACCTCGGGATGATCCGCACCCGCGCGGTCCCGCGCGCGGACGGGAGCTACGCGATCACCGGGACCAAGATCTTCATCACCTGCGGGGAGCACGACGCGACGGAGAACATCATTCACCTCGTGCTCGCGAAGCTCCCCGACGCGCCCCCCGGGGTGAAGGGCATCAGCCTCTTCCTGGTGCCGAAGTACCTGGTCGGCCCCGACGGCGAGCCCGGCGAGCGGAACGCCGCGACCTGCGTCTCGATCGAGACCAAGATGGGCATCGAAGGGGCGCCGACCTGCGTGATGAGCTTCGAGGAAGCGACCGGCTGGCTCGTCGGCGAGCCGCACCGGGGGCTCGCCTGCATGTTCACGATGATGAACCACGAACGCCTCGCGGTCGGGATCCAGGGGCTCGGGATCGCCGAGAAGGCGTACCAGAGCGCCGTCGCCTACGCGCGCGAGCGGCTCCAGGGGCGTTCGCTCTCCGGCCCGAAGCGCCCCGACCTCCCGGCCGACCCCATCCTCGTGCACCCCGACGTGCGCCGGATGCTGCAGACCGCCCGCGCCTGGAACGAGGGCGCGCGGGCGTTCGCGGGCTGGGTGGGGCTCGAGATCGACCGCTCCGCCCGGCATCCGGATCCGAAGGCGCGGAGGAAGGCGGCGGACCGGGTGGGCCTCCTCACCCCGGTGGTCAAGGCGCTCCTGAGCGACCTCGGATACGAGAACGCCACCCGCTGCCAGCAGGTGTTCGGCGGAGCGGGCTACATCGCGGAGACCGGCATGGAGCAGCTCGTCCGCGACGCGCGCATCGCCCAGATCTACGAGGGCACGAACGGGGTGCAGGCGAATGACCTCGTGGGACGCAAGCTCTTCCTGAACGGCGGGGAGACGCTGCGCGAGCTCGCCGCGGACCTTCGCGCATTCATCGAGGAACGCGAGGGGGACGAGGCCCTCTCGGAGTTCCTCGAGCCGTTCGCGGCGGCGCTGGAGCGTCTCCAGGTGGTGACGGGCTGGCTCCTCGAGCGGGCGGCCGAGAACCGCGAGGAGCTGGGCGCGGCCGCGGTCGACTATCTCCGGTTCACCGGGCTCGTCTGCCTCGCCTACCTGTGGGCGGCGATGGCGGACACGGCCCTTGAGCGCGCGCCCTCCGACAACTCCGGGTTCTACCGGGCGAAGCTCGCCACCGCCCGCTACTTCATGGGCCGCCTCCTCCCGGAGACGGCGGCGCTCGACGCGGCCATCCGGTCCGGGGCGGACACCCTGATGGCCCTCGAGGCGGACGCCTACTGACCGGCGTTGGCACCCGCCGCCCCAAGATCGAACGGGCACCCGCCGTCCTGATTGCGTGCACGGCTCGGATTCAAACCAGGGCATCCTGGGAGATGGGATCTTGCCCGTCTCCCAGGAAGCCGGCGGTACAAGGGTGCCGCGTGTCCCAACCTGAGCGTTGTACGTAGTCAGGTCCGCCGTTGTCCCAGATCCTCGCGGTTGCAATCGGGGGTGCGGTGGGCGCCCTCGCCCGCCACGGCGTCTCGACCGCAGCCGCGACCGCGTTCGGCCCCCGCTTCCCCCTCGGGACCCTGATCGTCAACGTCGCCGGGTCCTTCGTGATGGGGTGGCTGTTCGCGCTCTTCGCGGAGCGGATGCACGTCGCGCCGGAGGTTCGTCTCATCGTCATGACCGGATTCCTCGGGGCGTTCACCACGTTCTCCACCTTCTCGGTGGAGACCCTGGCCCTGCTCCAGGCCGGCCGCTGGCTCGCGGGCGCGGGCAACGTGCTGCTGAGCGTGGCGCTCTGCCTCGGCGCGGCGTGGCTCGGCACCCTGCTCGTGCGATGACGGTGCTCGGATGAACTGGACCGCCGACGCCATCGTCTGCGGGGCGGGGATCGCGGGAGTCGCCTGCGCCTGGCACCTCGCGGCACGGCACGGGTTCGGGCGGGTCGCGATCGTCGACGAGCGCCCGCCGCTGTCCCTCACGAGCGACAAGTCCACCGAGTGCTACCGCAACTGGTGGCCGGGGCCGGGCGACGCGATGGTCTCCCTCATGAACCGGAGCGTCGACCTCCTCGAAGAGCTGGCCGATGCCAGCGGCAACCGGTTCCACCTCAACCGCCGCGGATACCTCTTCGCGACCGCGGACCCGGATCGGGTCGCCGCCTTCGAGGCGGCGGGACGCGAGGCCGAGTCGCTCGGAGCGGGAGCCCTCCGGCGCCACGACGGGCGGAGCGGGGGCGCAGACTACGTCCCCCACCGGATGGATGGCTACACGGACATGCCTGACGGGGCCGACCTCATCGTCGACGGCGCGCTCATCCACCGGCACTTCCCGTGGCTGTCGCCGGAGACGGTCGCGGTGCTCCACGCGAGGCGCTGCGGGTGGCTCAGTGCGCAGCAGCTCGGGATGCACCTCCTCGAGGAGGCCCGCCGGCACGGGGCGTTCCTCGTCTCCGGCCGGGTGGAAGAGGTGCTGTCGGCCGGCGGCCGGGTCGCCGGCGTCCGGGTTTCGCTTCGTGACGGCGGGTCCGAGCGGATCTCGTCCCCCGTGTTCGTGAACGCGGCGGGCCCCTTCGCGAAGGAGGTCGCCGCGTGGCTCGGAGCGGACCTTCCGGTCTGGTTCGAGCGCCACGTCAAGATGTCATTCGCGGATCGCGAGCGCGCCGTTCCCCGGGACACCCCCCTCTTCATCTGGGCGGACCCGATCCGGCTTCCCTGGTCGGCGGAGGAGCGCGAGGCTCTCGCGGAGGACCCCGAAGGGGAGGCCCTCCTCGAGCCCTTCCCGGCCGGGGCGCACGGGCGTCCGGACGGCGGCCCGGACGCCGACACGCTCATCCTCTATTGGACGTACGAGGAGGAGAAGTGCGAAGCGCCCGAGTACCCGTTCGACTGGGATCCGCGCTACCCCGAGATCGTGCTCCGCGGGATGTCGCGCATGCTGCCCTCCCTCGAACGCTACTTCGGCCACCTGCCGAGGCCCTTCGTCGACGGCGGCTACTACGTCCGGACGCGCGAGAACCGCCCCCTCGTCGGGCCCCTCCCCCTCGAAGGCTCGTTCGTCTGCGCCGCGTTCTCGGGCTTCGGGATCATGGGCTCGTGCGCGGGGGGCGAGCTCCTCGCCGCACACGTCGCGGGCGGCCCGCTCCCGCCGTGGGCGGGCGCATTCTCCCTCGCCCGCTACGACGACCCCGCGTACCGCGCCCTCCTCGACGACTGGCCCGACGACGGCCAGTTGTGACGCGGAGACCCTGATGGCGAAGAGGATGAAGGTGCTTTTTCGCAAGGTGCTCAGACGCGGTCAGGTCCGGAGTACCTTGCGAACGTGCCGGCGTGCGAGGAGACCATATACGGAGTAGCGAAGCGTAATCCGACAGTTGCGATCCGGGGGCCGCACATGGCGGGTGAGGTCGGGTTACGCTTCGCCAATCCGACCTGCCGAGCTTCCGACCCGTGAGGGGTCGAACCCCCTCCCATGCTCCACGCGGGCGGCGCCGTGTCGGATTGCGCCTGCGGGGAATCCGAGCTACTGGTGGCTCGCGCGGGCTGCGATCGGCCAGACGCTCTCGACGACGCCGTTCCGTACCCCCACGTAGTGGTCGTGCGCCACTACCGTGGGCCCGAAGGCGCGCGGGGTGAGCGCCACCTTGTCGCCGATCCGGAGCGTCCGGCCCTCTCCCTCGAGGTCCAGGATGCCGTGCTCGGAGTTCAGCCGGTTGACGGTGACGCCCTCGCGGTCCGCCGCCGGCATGCCCCCGTCGCCGGCCCGGCCCATGGCCTTGTACCCGCAATCGACGACCGCGCGGTCCGGCGCGGCGCGGCTGATGACGGTGGTGAGCACCTTGAGCGCGGTCCGGAACGGCTGGTCGGGCATGCTTTCGACGAAGGCGTGGTCCCAGAACACGTAGGTGCCCGGATCGATCTCCGTGATCCCGTCCATCGCCCCCGCGATGTTCCAGGTCGTGCTCGAGCCGGCGCCGCAGATCTCCACCCCGACACCCGCGCGTTCGACGTCCTCGCGACAATCGAGCAGGCGCTGGATCCGCGCGCGGACCTTCTCCTCGCGAACTTCCGGATCGGTGATGACCATGGAGCCCTCGTGGGAGGAGAGGCCGGCGAAGCGAAGGCGGTTGTCCTTCTCGATCGATCGCACCAGCTTCACCGCTTCCGGACCGGGAACGAGCCCCGTGCGGTTGAGCCCGATCTCCACCTCGACCAGCACGTCGAGGGTGAGGTCGTGGGCTTGTGCCGCGTCCGCGAGGTCCGCGACGTGCCGCGGATCGTCGGCAAGGGCAATGAGGTGCGCGTTCCTCGCGAGGCGCATCAGGCGCTCCACCTTCGCCTTGCCCACCACCTGCTCGATCATCCGGATGTGCCGGGCCCCGGCCGCGACCATGACCTCCGCCTCGCTCACCTTCGCGCAGCAAAGCCCGAACGGGACCGCCCCGTCCACCGTCATCTGGCGCTGGGCGATGGCCGGGCACTTGTGGCCTTTCGTCACGCTCCGCACCCGGGCGGGCCGGCCGCGGAAGAAGCGGTGGAGGGTCTCGATGTTGTGCTCCATGGCCGCGAGGTCGATGACGAGCCGCGGTGTCTCCAGGTCCTCGTACGCGGTGCCGGGCGGGGGAAGAAAATCGGTCATGGTCTCGTTCCGTTGCGAAGACTGGGGCGAAGACTGGAGGCGCGGGTCAGCCGAAGAGGTCGGCGGCGCGCCGGACGACGATGCGGGTATCTCCGATGCGGCGGGTGAGCCCCGCGGCGTCGAAGTACTCGAGCACCTGGATGGTGAGGTTTCGCCCGATTCCCGAGCGGTCCCGAAACGCCCGGGCGTCGAAACGGCCGTCGTCGGAGGCGGCCGCGAGCCCTTCCGCGACCTCCGCGAGGCGCCGAACCGCGCCCGGGTGGAAGAAGCGGTTCGGGGTCACCTTGACGAGGAGCCCCCGCCCCGCCGACCGGCCGAGGAAGAGGGCGAGGAAGTTCCGGTCCACCCCGAGGGTGCCGGCGAGCTCGGCGAGGACCGGGGGCTTCACCGCTTCCTCCCCGAGGTGGAGCGAGACCTTGCTCCAGAGCGCGGCGTCGCGGGCGGAGAGCCGGGGCTCGTGCTCGGGAGCCCGGAGGAATCGGCCTTCGCGGACGAGGCGCCCGTCCCGCACCAGACTTCCGATCGCGGCCGCCGCGACCTCTCGCGACCGCCCCGCCCCGCTCGCGAGTTCCGACGATTCCGCGCCGGCGCGTTCCGGCGCGTCGTCGTGGGTCCGGCGGACCGCGGCGAGCAGTCCGTCGAGGAGGGACCGCCAGTCGTCTCGCCCGAATCCGGCCCTCCGCCCGCGGGGGAGGGCGACCGCCTCGACCCCGGCCCGTTCGTAGAGCGCCTCCGCTTCTTCCGGCCGGAGGTTCCAGGCGTCCGCGAAGTGGTCGAGGTCGACCCCGTTGGCGTTCGTCGC
>JAJECB010000356.1 GCA_022822245.1 Gammaproteobacteria bacterium | reverse complement strand
ATGGCCGCGGTGGTGCCGCGCACGCAGAGCTCGCCGATCTCTCCGTACGGGACCGCCTCGCCGTCCTCGCCGACGAGCTTGACCTCGTACCCCGGGACCGGCTCGCGCCCGGTCGTCCCGTAGCGATGGTCGCCGGGACGGTTGGTGAGGAAGACGTGCAGCATCTCGGTGGTCCCGATCCCGTCGAGGGGCGCGATCCCGAACCGCTCCTCCCACGCCCGCGCGACCCCGACGGGAAGCGGCTCCCCGGCGGATATGCAGCGGCGAAGGCGCGAAGAGCCCGACGCCCGGTCGTTCGCGGGATCGGCAAGGAGGTTGCCGTACAGGGTCGGCACCCCGAAGAAGAGGGTCGGCTGGTGCTCGCGCAGGATCCCCATCACCGCGTCCGGGGTCGGGCGCCCCGGAAAGAGGATCGCGGTCGCTCCCACGTAGAGCGGGATCGTCAGAGCGTTCCCGAGCCCGTAGGCGAAGAACAGCTTCGCGGCGGAGAAGACGACGTCGTCGGGCCGGACCCCGAGCACCGCGAGCCCGTAGCCGGCCACCGTGTGGACGAGGTGGCGATGGAGGTGCATCGCTCCCTTGGGGGCGCCGGTGGTCCCCGAGGTGTAGAGCCAGAAGGCGACGTCGTCCGCGGTGGTGGGCGCGGGCTCGAGCTCCGTCCCCGCCGCCGCGAGCAGATCGGCGAGGCGGTGGGCGCCCGGACCCGCGGTTCCGTCGCCGGCGCCGGAGCCGGCGACCACCACCTCCCGGAGCCAGGGCTGCCCGTCGAGGATGGGCGCGAAGGAGGGGTAGAGCTCCTCGCTCACCACCAGGGTGTGGGCTCGGCTGTCGCGCAGCATGTAGTCGTAGTCGGCCGCGGTCAGCAGGGTGTTGAGGGGGATCGGGATCGCCCCGATCCGGATCGCCCCGAGGAACACGGCCGGGAAGTCCACCGAGTCGAGCAGGCACATCGCGACCCGGCTCTCCATCCGCACCCCGAGGTCCGTGAGCACGTTGCCGGCCCGGTTGATGCGCTCGGCGAGCTCGGTGTAGGTCCAGGTTCCCGCCGCGTCGATGATCGCGGGGTGGCCGGCCCGCTCCGTGCCGAGGTGGCGGTCCACGATGTCCCGCGCCGCGTTGTACGCGCGGGGGATCTCCACCCGCGGCGGATTGACGGAGAGGTCGACGCTCGAGTACATGGCCGTTTCCGAGCGGCTCAGCCGAACCGCACGTACTCGAAGTCCACCGGGTTGCGGTCGACGCCGCGCTCCGGGGGTGCGATCCAGCTCGCGAACCGCCCGGGCTCGTGCACCGCCTTCGGCATCAGCGACGCCACGTACTCCCGGTCGCGCGCGGTCGGCAGCCATTCGCTCTCGCGGCGGTGCCACTCGTCTTCGCCGATCTCGTCGCCGGACGGGGTGACGTGGACATCCCGGAAGATGCCGATCTTCCGGTTGAACGCCCGGTGGGGAAGCGCGAGCTCGAGGTCCACCCCCGCCTCGCGGAGGATGCGGTTCCACTTGCGGACCCCGATCGCGACATCGGCGATGAAGTCGTCGCGGAGCCGCTCGTTCAGCACGTTGAGGGCGGGCGCCTCCTCGGTCTCGAAGCCGCCTCCCCCGGCCGCGGCCGGACGAAGCATGGGGTAGGCGGCGGAGTCGAGCCGGTGGTCGTCGTCGATCCGGCCCTCCCGGTACCGCCCCTTGAGCCCCATCGAGTACCAGTTCGCAGAGTTGGTGGAGACTTCCGCCCCGAAGAGATCGAGGGTGACCGAGTAGTGGAAGTTGAGGTATTTCTGGAACGTGGCCGGATCGATGACCCCGAGGGTCCGCGGGTCCGCGCCGGGAGACTCCTGGAGCGCGTCCGCGGTCCGCTGCACCACCCGGGTAAGGCCGGACTCCCCGACGTACATGTGGTACGACTCCTCCTTCAGCATGAACCGGCAGGTGCGGGCGAGGGGATCGAAGCCCGACTCCTGGAGGGCGGCGAGCTGGAACTTCCCGTCCCGGTCCGTGAAGTAGGTGAACATGAAGAAGGCGAGCCAGTCGGGGGTCGCCTCGTTGAAGGCGCCGAGGATCCGGGGGCGGTCCGCGTCGCCCGAACGCCGCTCGAGGAGGGCGTCCGCCTCGTCCCGCCCGTCGCGGCCGAAGTGGGCGTGCAGCAGGTAGACCATCGCCCAGAGGTGGCGACCCTCCTCCACGTTGACCTGCAGCAGGGAGCGCAGATCGTAGAGCGACGGGCAGGTCGCGCCGAGGTGGCGCTGCTGCTCGACGGAGGCGGGCTCGGTGTCCCCCTGCACGGTGATGATGCGACGAAGCGCCCCGCGGTGCTCGCCGGGAACCTCCTGCCACACCGGCTCGCCCTTGCGGTCTCCGAACCCGATGACCCGGTTCGCGGTGGGCGGAGCGAGGAAGATCCCCCAGCGGTAGTCCGGCATCTTCACGAAGTCGTAGTGGGCCCAGCCGCTCGTGTCGACGTCGACAGCGGTGCGGAGGAAAATGTCGCTCGTCTGGAGCCCCACCGGGCCCGCTTCCTTCCACCACTCGACGTACGCCGGCTGCCACGCTTCGAGCGCCCGCCGGAGGCGCCGGTCGTCGCCGAGCCCCACGTTGTTGGGGATCCGCTGGTTGAGATCGACGCTTGCCATGGTCAGACCCTCCGCCGGTCGAATTCGGCTCCGCGCCCCGTCCCGTAGAGCATGAGCGCTCCGCGCTCGCCGACCGCGTTGGGGCGCTGGAATATCCAATTCTGCCACGCGCTGAGCCGGCCGAATATCTTCGACTCCATCGTCTCCGGACCCGGGAACCGGAGGCTCGCCTCCATGCCGACGAGGGCGTCGGGCGAGAAGCTCGACCGCTCCTCGACCGCGACCCGGACCTCGTCCTCCCAGTCGATGTCATCGGGGGTGAAGGTGACGATGCGAAGCGTCTCGGCGGACTCCGCGTCGAGGCGGCGTCCCACCGCGTCCCGAAGGGATGCCGGGAGCCCTTCGTCCTCCTCGGCCTCCGGATAGCGCATCGCGAGCCGGGTGAGGCCGTTGACCGCCGGGTACGCACCGAAGTTGAGGAGGCCGAGGGCCACCTCGGCAGGGGAGACGGGCTCCTCCTCGTACTCGTCGCCGCGCAGCATGTAGGCACGGTCCGCGCCGAGCACCGGCTCGAGCAGGGTGCCCGCGAAGCAGCTCCCGGGCTCGACGAGGGCGATCTGGCTGCGCCCGACCACGTCCAGACGCTTGAGGACCCGCTTCCAGAAGAGCCGCACCTCGCGGGCGAGCCAGTGGTCGCGGTGGTGGGCTTCGAGGAGGGCGTCGTGGGCGAGCACCCGGGAGAGGTTGCCCCGCGAGCGGAGCAGCCAGGTCCCGATCTCGAGCTCGTTGTGGCGCAGGTGCACGATCGCGTCATCGAGCTCGCGGGCGAGGGCGAGCGGCCAGAAGCCCTCTCCCTCCCGCTCGATCCCGGCCGCGTCGGCCGGGGGGCCGCGCTCCGGGCCGAGGAGGACGAGGTCCGCGGTCCGGGCGGCGCGATCGATCGCGACCTCGAGGTGGCGATACCGTCGCGTGTCCGCCCCGGACTCGCACTCGAGGTCCGGCCACGCTATCCCGCGAGCGGCGGGATGATCGGCGGCGAGGGACCGGGCGCGTTCGCGAACCGCCTCGTCGAAACGCGAGCGGGGGGCGAGCTCGTCGACGAGGCGCCAGTCGAGGGCGCGCCGGCCGCGCACCCCCTCCTCCACCGTGCAGAAGAAGTCGGCGTGGTCGCGCCGCACCTTGCGCTTGTCGACGACCCGGGTGAGCCCGCCCGTCCCGGGCAGGACGCCGAGGAGGGGGACCTCGGGGAGGGACACCGCGCTCGAACCGTCGTCGACCAGCAGGATCCAGTCGCAGGCGAGGGCCAGCTCGTAGCCCCCGCCCGCCGCCGCGCCGTTGAGCGCCGCGATGTACCGTTGCCCCGAATGGGCGCACGCGTCCTCGATCGCGTTCCGGGTCTCGTTGGTGAACTTGCAGAAGTTGACCTTGTCGGCATGGCCCGACTGCCCGAGCATCCGGATGTTGGCGCCGGCCGAGAACACCCGGTCGCGGGCGGAGGTGATCACCACCGCCCCGACCTCCGGGTGCTCGAAGCGAAGCCGTTCGACCGCGTCGTGGAGCTCGATGTCCACCCCGAGGTCGTAGGAGTTGAGCTTGAGCTCGTAGCCCGGATCGATCCCCCCCTGCTCGTCCACTTCGAGCCGCAGGGTCGCGACCGCCCCGTCGACGTCGAGCGACCAGTGACGGTACCGGTCCGGCCGGGTCCGGAATTCCACTGTCATTTCAAGCTCCGTACATGCCGAAGAACGCCCCGATGAGCAGCACCGCGGCGACGGCGGCGAGGCCGAAGCAGAGCATCGAGAGGTCCCGCATGCGCCCGCGGAGCTCCACCCCGAGCCATACGAGGACCGCGATCACCGCGAGGATGACGATGATGACCCGCATCGCCGCCCCGGCTAACCCCGGCCGAGCCGGCTCACGAGCTCGCGCCAGGGCACGTAGCCGCCGATGCTCGCGCCGTCCTCGGTGAAGAGGGTCGGGGTCCCGCTCACGCCGAGCCGCCTCCCGAGCTCTTGGTGCTCCTCGACCGGGTTCTCGCAGGTGGCGGGCGCGATCGCCCGGCCCGCCTTGGCGTCGGTCATCGCCTGGTGCCGATCCTCGGCGCACCAGACGGAGATGGAGCGATCGTGGCTCTCCGTGCCGGGAGGCGTCCGCGGCCATGCGGCGTAGCGCACCTCGACCCCGGACTCGTTGAGATCCGGCACTTCGAGATGGAATTTGGAGCAGTAGGGGCAGTCGACGTCGGTGAACACGGTGAGCCGGTGCCGGGTCGCGCCGGCCGGGGCGAAGACGATGAGGGCGTCCTCGTCCATCCGGCCGATGACGTCCCGGCGCACCTCCCGGCGCGCGTCCTCGGTGAGGTTGCGCCGCTCCCCGACCGCGTAGAGGTTGCCGTGGAAGAGGTAGCGCCCGTCCGCACTCACGTAGAGGATCTCGCCCCGGGCGCGGACTTCGTAGAAGCCGGGGAGAGGCGCCTCCCGGACGGCGCCGGGCTCGACCGGCCCCACCAGGCTGCGCACCGCTTCGAGGACCGGACCCGGGACCTCTCCGGCGTGCCCCGCCGGGAGCGCCGCGCCGAGGGCGAGCGTCGCCGAAGCCGCCGCGAGCCATGCCCGAATCGCCATCACCGATTCCTGCCGCTGAAAGTCGCTCGCCATTCTACGCTCCCGCGCCGCCGGCCGAGCCCGAAACCCGGCGGAGAATGACGGCACCGGGGATCGGGACCGCCCCCCGGGACACGGCCGGCCGCAGACCCTCGCCCTCCGCGTGATCCGCGAAGCCGGGGCGAATGGCGGCTCGAGGTGCGCGTCGGGTCGGTCCTCTGTCTGGACAGTCGGACGTTACGCGTCCGACTGTCCAGATAGCGGCTGCCGTCGAAGCGCAGTCGGCGGGTCAGCCCCGGGGGTGGTGCTCGGCGTGGAGGGAGCGGAGCCGCTCGCGGGCGACGTGGGTGTATATCTGGGTGGTCGAGATGTCGCGGTGGCCGAGGAGGAGCTGGATGACCCGGAGGTCCGCGCCGTGGTTGAGGAGGTGGGTGGCGAAGGCATGGCGGAGGGTATGAGGGGTGACGGGCCGCACGATCCCCGCCCTTGCCGCATGCCGCTTGATGTTCATCCAGAACGCCTGCCGGGTCATGGCGCCGCCGCGCCGGCTGGGAAAGACCGCCTCCGAGACGCGGCCGTCCAGGATCTCGGAGCGCGGGCCCCGCACGAAGCGGTCCAGCCAGTCGAGGGCCACCTCGCCGAGGGGCACGAGCCGCTCCCGGTCTCCCTTCCCGACCACCCGGACGAGTCCCCGGCGCATGCTCACCGACGAGGTGCGGAGCTCGACCAGCTCCGACACCCGAAGCCCGGCCGCGTAGAGCACCTCGAGCATCGTGCGATCGCGAAAGCCGAGCGCGGTCGAGACGTCGGGGGCGGCGAGGAGGCTCTCGACCTCCCGTTCGGTCAGCGACCCGGGAAGCGGGCGCCCCAGCCGGGGCGCGTCGATCCGGTCCATCGGATCGCGCTCGATCGTCCCCGCCCGCTTCTCATGCGAGTAGAAGCGCCGCAGGGCCGACAGCCGCCTCGCGGTGGTGCGGGGGGACGCGTCGATCATCGACACGAGGTAGTCGAGAACGTGTCCGCGCTCGACCTCGAGGAGGCCGAGCCGCCGGGCGCTCGCGAAACGGGCGAAGTGGACGAGGTCGGCGCGGTAGGCCTTGAGCGTGTTCTCGCTCAGCCCCCGCTCCATCCAGAGGGCGTCGAGGAACGCTTCGATGATTCCCTCGTCCGCGTCGCTCACTTGCGCTTCAGCTTCTCCTTGATCCGGGCGGACTGGCCGGAGCGCTCCCGCAGGTAGTAGAGCTTCGCCCGCCGCACCGCTCCTCGACGCTTGACCTCGATCCCGGCCAGCGCCGGGCTGTGGGTCTGGAAGACCCGCTCGACCCCCTCGCCGTGGGAGACCTTGCGGACGGTGAAGGCGGAGTTGAGGCCCCGGTTGCGGATCGCGATGACCACCCCTTCGAAAGCCTGGACACGCTCGCGGGTGCCTTCCCGGACCCGGACCCGCACGACCACCGTATCGCCCGGCGCGAAGTCCGGGAGGTCGGCAACCATCTGCTCGCGTTCGATCTCTTCGATGATGTTGGCCATGGTTCGAGGTCCGTGTTGTCGCGTGGTTCCTGCCCGCCTCTCGTCGTTCGCGCGCCTCGGCGGCACGCGCGCGAAGGGGCGGATTTTGCCGTTTGTTGCGCGCCGGCGCTACCCGTTCGGGCGATGCTCGGCGATGAATTCCGCGAGGAGCGCCTCGCGGCCGGGGTCGAGGCCGTGCAGAAGGTCCGGCCGGCGCAGCCACGTGCGGCCAAGCGCCTGCTTCTCGCGCCAGCGGCGCACCGCGCCGTGGTCTCCGCCGAGGAGCACCGGGGGCACCGCCCGAGCGCCGTGCTCCGGCCCGAGCCGCTCCGGCCGGGTGTAGTGCGGCCAGTCGAGGAGCCCGTGCGTGAACGAATCCTCCGCGGCCGAGTCACGGTGCCCGAGCGCCCCCGGCAGGAGCCGGGCCATCGCGTCGATGAGCGCGAGCACGGCCGGCTCCCCCCCGCTCAGCACGAAGTCGCCGAGCGAGACCTCCTCGTCGACGGCGGCTTCGACGAGCCGCTCGTCCACGCCCTCGTAGCGCCCGCAGAGGAGCACCAGCGCCTCTTCGCCGGCGAGGCGGCGCACCGCGGCCTGGTCGAGCCGCGCCCCCTGGGGGCTGAGAAGCACCGTCCGGGTGGAGCCGCCGAGACTGGCGCGGGCCGCCTCGATGGCCCGGAACATCGGCTCGAACATGAGCACCATGCCGGGCCCGCCGCCGTAGGGACGGTCATCGACGGTGCGATGCCGGTCGTCGGTGAAGTCGCGCGGGTTGAAGGCGGTCACCGCGAAGAGCCCGCGCTCCTCGGCCCGGGCCGTCACCCCGCCGGCCCGAAGCGCGTCGAGCATCGCGGGGAAGAGGGTCACCACCGCGATGTTCACCGGCCGACCTTCCTCGCGCCCCGACCGGCCGCCGCGTTCGCGGCCCGGCTCACCTCTCGTCCTCGTCGATCGGCCAGGACACCCGGATGTGGCCCGCGTCGAGGTCCACCTCCCGGACCACCGCGCCGGTGACGAAGGGGATGATCCGTTCCGTCGCCCGGGCCCCGCCCGGCGCCGGCGGACCATCGGAGTCGGAACCGGGGCCCACCACCATGACGTCGTTCGCGCCGGTCTCGATCATCTTCCGCACCACGCCGAGCGATTCTCCGCCTTCGTCGAGCACCGCGAGCCCGATGAGGTCCACCCAGTAGTACTGCCCGTCGTTCAGCGCCGGCAACGCGTCGCGCGGGAGGCCGACGCGCGTTCCGGCGAGCCCCGCGGCGGCGTCGCGATCCTCGATTCCCTCAAGGTGCGCCACCAGGACGTTGCCGTGGGGCCGGGCGGACCGCACCGCCACCGGCCGCCACGCGCCCGCGCGCTCGACGAGCCACGTGTCGTGCCGCAGGAGGTCCTCCGGCGGATCCATGTCGGAACGGATGCGGACCTGGCCCCGGACGCCGTGCGCGCGGCCGACCGTGCCCACCGGGACCACCGGGGGGCGGTCCACGGCCAGGCCCTAGCCCTTTTCGGCGGACTCCGCGGAAGCCTCGGTGGATGCCTCGGAGGCGTCCTCCGATCCGGATTCGGGTTCGGCCTCGGCCGCAGTCTCGGTCCCGGTCTCGGCGGCGGCCGCCTCCGCCTCCGCGCCCGCTTCCGCCGCGGCGCCGCCCGCCTCCGGCGCACCGCCGTCCGCGACGAGGGAAGGCTGCTTGCGCGCTTCGCCGACGAGCTTCGCCGCCCGGTCGGTGAGCTGCGCGCCCCGCGCCACCCAGTGATCGATCCGCTCGGTGTTCACCCGGAGGCGAACCTCTCCCCCGACCGCGATCGGGTTGAAGAAGCCGAGCCGCTCGATGAACCGCCCGTCGCGAGGGCTGCGGCTGTCCGCCGCCACGAGGTGGTAGAAGGGCCGCTTCTTGGCCCCCGCTCTCGCCAATCGAATCTTGACCATCGGCCGCGTGTCCGCCCCTGCCGCAAAGAAAGCGGGCGATTTTAGCCATTCGGCCGTCGCCCCGCAATGCGTAGTCAGTCGTAGACCACCCGCAGCCCGATGGCGCGCGAACGGTGGTTCAGGGGGATGAGGCGCCCGAAAGAGGCCCGCGTCGTCCCGCGGCCGGGAAGAAGCCAGTTGCCTCCCTGCACCCACATCGCATAGTTGCCGCCGGCCACCGCGATGCTCGCGGTCCATTCCGAGACGTTCCCCGCGAGGTGCAGCACCCCGTCCGCGCTCGCGTCGCGCGGGTCCTCCCCCGGACACGGCCGGGCGCCGGGCGGGCGGAGCTCTCCGGTCACCGCCGCCTCGGGGTCGTATCGCCCGCCCCACGGATAGGGCCGCGCATCCGGCCCGGTGGCCACCAGCAGCCACTCCTCCTGTCGGGGGAGCCGCCCTCCCGACCAGCGGGCGAACGCGTCAGCCGCCCACCAGCTCACTCCGGTGACCGGCAGGTCGGGGGCCTCCGCCTGTCGCGCCCAATCGCGAGGCACGTAGTCCTCGCCGGCCAGTTCGCGCCGGTTCGCGAACAGTCCGGCGCGGGCGAGCGGATCGTTCAGGAACGCCCGATACTCGCGGCGGCTCACTTCGCAGCGTCCGACGTCGAGCCTCCGCGGCGGGCGGGCGGACGTGGCGAGGAGCCGGCGCGCGTTTCGAAGCTGCGAATCGGGAAGCACCACGGCGAGACGAGCGAGCCGCACACCGGGCGGGAGGCCCAGCACGAACTCCCCTCCGTCGATCCGGACCGGGGGAGCCGCCCGGCCGCCCCACTGGCTCTCCGGGGGCGTGTCCGGCAACGGTGCGTCGTAGACACAGCGGAATCCGAGGTGATGGCTCCGGGTGGTGGGGGGGATGGAGAGCCACGCGGCGTTGAGCGCGTAGAGGGCGCGCGCGCGGGACCGGACCGCCGGTGCGCCGTGGGCGGCCGGCTCGCGAACGCCGGGAGGGGCGGCGAGGCTCCCCGCGCTCCATTCCATCGCGTTTGCGTTGAGGTCGTGCACCCCTTCGGGCGAATCCGACGGCGGGTACGAACCGCAGGGTCTCGCCGCGTTGCGGTCGCCGTGGAGGTAAGGCCAGGCACCCGGATCGAACTCGTCGCCCCAGGCGTAGAGCCGCCCTTCCCTGCCCCCCGCCGCCGCCTCCAGCTCCTCCGTCCAGGGAATGCGCCCCCCGGCCGCCGCGCAGTACCGGGTCGCCCCGAAGAAGTCGACACCGGTGGCCGGCGAATCGAGAACGCCCGCGACGCGATGTCCGGCCGACGCGCTGACCAGGGAGGAAGCGCGGATGCCGCTCGCATCCGGACGCGACCCCCCTCCCTCCTCCGGCTCCGACGGTCCGCGATCCGGGCGGTCCACGGCACGGCCGTTCCGGAGCCAGATCGCAAAACGCTCGAAATCGCTCTGCCGCACCTCGCACCGGTCGATCAGGAACGGTGCGAGCCGGACCGTTCGCGCGGGGCGATCGAGGCGCGAGCGGAGCTCGGAGCCGAACGCGCCCGACTCGACGGCGGCGAGCACGTGGTCGTCGACGGCGCGCGCCCGCGGGTCCGGGGCGGACCGGACCCCGAGCTTCACCGTGACCCGGTCCGCGCCGACGGACTGGAGGAAGGGGCGCATCAGCAACGCGACCGCCACCGTCACCGCGACGAGCGGAGCGGCCACCGCGAGCCGGCTCCTCATGCGACGCGTCCCGGAACGCGGAACCGCCGGCCGAATGCGAAGGCGATGGCGAGCAGCCCGACCGCGAGCACGCCGTAGAGCGACACCAGCCAGCCCCGCGCCCCGAAGCGCGACTCCCGCCGCTCCGCGGTGAGCGGCCGCCCGTCGAGGCGCACCCGGTTGTCCTCCGCCCCGATCCGGAGCCTCCCCTGCCGGTCGGTCCCGGCAAACACGAACCCGACGATGAAGTCGTCGAGGGTGGGGGCGACGTACGCGACGGCCCGCCAGCCAGGCGGAGTGGGCGGCGCGGAGGGCATGAGCAGCACCGAGTCCGGCTCGATGGCGATCGAGAGCCCCTTCCAGATGCCGGGGTAGGCATTGATGTCGAGCACGACGCGGGCGGAACCGGGAAGCTCCGGCACGCCGGCGCGACCGATCCTCACCGTCTGGAGCCGTCGATTGGTCTCGAGGACGAGCACCGTGTCGCCGTCCGCGCCCACGGCGGCGGAATGGACCGCGAGCGGCTCCAGCGGGGAGAGAGGACCACCGAGGCGATACATGAACGCGAAGTCCTCGGCGACCTCGCGCGCGATCCTCCGCTCCTCGTCCGGGATCGGCACCTGCGTGCGGAGCGCGCGCTCGAACCACCGGCCGAAGTCACCGATCCGGGGGCTCGGGCTTCCCCCCGCGCGGAGGGTGTCCTGGAGCTCGCGGAGGTAGCCGAGGAGCACCCCCAACACCCGCTCGAGCGACGGCTCTCCGGGACCGGCCAGCCGGCCTCCACGCTCGAGCTCGCGCCGAACGGACTCCGGGAGGGCGATCCGGAATCGCATTCTTCGCTCTCCTTGCCCGGACCCCGTTCCGTCCGAACGTGGCAATGGCCCCCGGCTCGCGGCGGAGCGCCCGCGCCGATCCGCCAATCCGCCGAGGCCGACCGCGCCGTCCGGCTCCACTTCGCCCGAGCCGAACCCGCGGCCCCGGGTCTCACCGCCTCTCCGGGGCAGCGCGCCGGATGCGATCTCGCCGTCACGCTCCGAGAACCCGGTCTCTGCGGCACCGGCCCGTCCCGCCGCGACCCCGCCCGGCAGGGGACCGGGCGACCGGCCCGCATCGCCCCGGCCCGCGGCGAGGCCGGGGCCGAGGCCCGCCGGCGGCCAGTCCGTTCCCGGTCGCGCGGAGGATCGCTCGTCCTCGACGACGAGCTCCGGCCACTTCTCCTCCGTGTCGAGCACGCTCCCCTCCCCGCAGTCCCGGGCGGCGACTCCGGGCGGACAGCGTGCCGCCTCGGCGAGGGAAATGCGGTGCGGCACGAAGTGCCAGTGGCGGATCGGGATCCCGTGCTCGCGGAAGATCGACATCGCCACGTAGAACTGGTCCACGTCGTAGATGTCGACCCGGATCCGCTCGCGCGGTGCGTCGCCTAGCCCGGAGAGCCAGGCGCTCATCGGGTTCCCGGCGGCGAGGAGGATGCGGCGGGTCCAGACCGCACCGGAATAGAACTCGCGGACGAACCCGCGATGCAGCTCGAGGATGGGGAGGACCTCGGGACCGTAGACCGCGTCGAGAGGCGAGGTCTCGTAGTCGTGGAGTCGGGCCGGGGGGCTCGCCGCGAGGCTGTTCAGCACCAGCGAGGTGCTGAGCCGGTGGCTCATGACGGTCACGACCTCCTCGGCCCGCTCGACGAGGCGCTCCTCGCGTTCCATCCGGGTGGTGATGCTCAACACGACGACGATGATGAGCATCGCCACGCCGTTGGCGAGGATGTCGACCAGGGCGACCCCCGCGAAATCGGGCAGGCGGCGGCCGCGCGCGACTCCCGCGAGGCGGGCCATGGACGGCCCGCGGGGAGCATCGCGGCCCGGGCGGGCGGCGGGGATGCGGGCCGCGGGGGCCTGCGGCCCGCCGCTCACGGGGGCGACTCGGCGTAGTCGCGGATGTATTCCGGGACCTCGCCGAGGGAGACCGACTTGAGGAACTCGTCGTCGGCGATGACCCAGCCGATCGTCAGGAGCCGGTCCGGCCACATCCGGCGCAGGCACTCCCGCGCCTCGAACATCGTGCCGATGCTCCCCTCCAGCAGGAAGAACACGAGCTGGGATTCGCGGCGAGCGTACACCCCGTCCGCGTAGTCCCGGAAGGCGCTGCCGGCCTCGCAGATCCCTTCCCTCGGCACCCCGCCGCCCGTCTCGACGATGCGGATCTCCGCCGGGAACACGATGACGACGTATCCCGCCCCTCCGTCGAGGCGCTCGATCCGATACCGCCCGTCCTCGGAGGCGCGATCGAGCCGTTCGCGCGCCGCCTCGCCGGTGTAGACGTTGATCACCAGGAGAAGGACGAGCATCAGGGCGAACACCCCGCCGAAGATCGCCATCATCGGCGCGTTGTTCTCCTCCTGGCGGGCGAGGGCGGAGAGCGCTCCGCGCCGCTCGTCAGCGAGCACGGTTCGCTTCCCGGACCTCCCATTCGAGCGCGGCCAGGGTGCGCTCCTCGCCGCGCTGCACCAGGGCGAGGAACCCGGTCAGCAGCACGCTGAGCGAGAGGGCGATGAGCGTGGTGTCGAACGCGATGCCAAGGGGTGCGATGGCCCCGCTCAGGTCGCTCGAAAGGCCCGCGAGCCCCGAGTCGGACGAGATGATGCGGCGGATGCCGTCCGCCGCGAGAGAGATGCCGAGCACCGTTCCGATGAACCCGAGGATCGGTACCGCCCAACTGATGTAGCGAGGCACCAGATAGGATTCCTCGTATCGCCGCCACAGCAGCCGCAGGCTCTCGTCCAGCCGTCCATCGTCGGCGGCGAGCCCCTGGAGGCCGGCCACGATGGTTTCGGTCACGCTCCCCCCATCGGAAACGGGCGGCGCCCCGAACGCGGCACCGGATGGCGCGCCGGGGTGAGGGCCGGCGCCGGTCGAACCCCGCCACCGACGCAGGGCGCGCCGGAGGAGCCAGCCGTTCCAACGCTTTCCGGAGAGGAGGATCAGCCCCCAGAAGAAGAGCAGCACGGTGACTGGCGGGATGAGCCCGCGTTCGAGAAAGCGACGCGTAACGACGTGGGAGCTCGCGAAGCCCTCGGAGCACCACTCCAGGGCGAGAACGAAGCCCGCGGTCAGCAGGAGCGCGGCGACCAGGCTCGGGAAGAGGCGCGGCCCGGAGAACAGGCGCGCAAGGCGCTCCAGCTCTTCGCGTTCACCGCCCGACAGCGCCGCGTCGAGCCACAGGTTCGCTCCGTAGAGAGCGAGGGCGGCGATGAACATCGGCGCGAGGCGGCCGGCCTCCGAGGCGCTCGCGCCGGAGCCGATCACCTGCCACGCAGGCATGGCGAGCGCCCCCGCGGTCGCGACGAGCCCGATGATTCCGAGCACGAGGAGGGAACGCAGGAGCACGGACGGACGATTCGCGGCCGCGCGTGCGCCGATCGTCGCGGTGCCGGCCGCGGCCACCGTCGGGACCAGCGCCGACCACAGCGGCCAGTCCAGCACGTAGACGATGTTGACCGACACGAGGGCCAGAAGAACGACGTAGAAGACGAGGGCAACCGGGATGGGCACGGGCAGACGCTCCCTGGGTCGCTACACACCTAAAACGAATCTAACCTGTCCGCAACGTATGATCCCGAAGTGGCGCCATCTCACCTCTGCCGGAGCTGGCGGCGCTTGCCCCCCCGGCGCCCGGCCCGGCCCGGCCCCGCACCGGGCACCACGCCCGGCGCGCCCCCCGCGAGCAGGTCCGCCGGCAGCGCATCCGGATCGAGCCCGCCCATCATCCGCGAGAGCCCGCCCTTGCGGCGCATCCGCCGCATCATCTTCTGCATCTGCTCGGCCTGCTTGAGCACCCGGTTGACGTCCTGGATGGTGGTGCCGGAGCCGGCCGCGATGCGGCGCTTGCGCGCGCCGCGGATGACCTGCGGCTGGCGCCGCTCGTGCGGGGTCATCGAGTTGATCACCGCCTCGGTGCGGACGAACTCGCGCTCGTCGACCCGGTCCATCGCCCCGGAGGGGAGCTGGGCCATCCCGGGGAGCCGTTCCATGACGGTGCGCATCCCCCCCATCCCGCGCATCTGCCGCACCTGGTCGCGGAGGTCCTCGAGGTCGAAGCGCTTGCCCGCGCCCATCTTGCGCGCGAACTTCTCCGCCTTGTCCCGATCGACCTTGCGCTCCGCCTCCTCGATGAGGGTCAGCACGTCGCCCATGCCGAGGATGCGCGACGCGATCCGGTCGGCATGGAACGCTTCGAGCCCGTCGAGCTTCTCCCCGGTGCCGAGGAACTTGACCGGCTTCCCGGTCACCCAGCGGACCGAGAGCGCGGCCCCGCCGCGGGCGTCGCCGTCCGCCTTGGTGAGGACGACGCCGGTAAGGGGGAGCGCCTCGTCGAAGGCGCGCACCACGTTCACCGCGTCCTGCCCGGTCATCGCGTCGGCCACGAACAGGGTCTCGACCGGGGACACGGCAGCGTGGATCGCGCTCGCCTCGCGCATCATCTCGTCGTCGACGTGCAGCCGCCCGGCGGTGTCGAGAATCACGAAGTCGACGAAGCGCCGCCGCGCCTCGGCGAGCGCGGCGCGGGCGATCCCCACCGGGTCGCGCTCCCCGGTCTCGAAGAACGGGGCATCGACCTCGCCCGCGAGCACCCGGAGCTGCTCGATGGCGGCCGGACGGTAGACGTCGCAGCTCGCGAGCAGGGCCTTGCGCCCGTGCCGCTCGGAGAGCCAGCGGGCGAGCTTCGCGCAGGTGGTAGTCTTGCCGGAGCCTTGGAGCCCCGCGACCAGGAGCGGGGCGGGGGGCGGGACGTTCAGGACAAGGTCCGCATGCTCAGCCGCCATCAACCGCACGAGCTCCTCGTGCACCACCCCGACGAGGGCCTGGCCCGGGGTGAGGCTCTTCAGCACCTCCTGCCCCACCGCGCGCTCGCGCACCCGGTCGAGGAACTCGCGGGCGACGGGCAGCGCGACGTCCGCCTCGAGCAGGGCGCGGCGCACCTCGCGGAGCGCTTCGGCAATGTTGTCCTCGGAGAGGCGCGCGCCCCGGCGGAGGTTCCCGAGGGTGCGCGAGAGCCGCTCGCTGATGGCTTCGAACATGCGATGATCTTAGCCTGGATATCTCACCGACTTCCTGCTGCGGACGCCAATCTGCTCGCTGTGACAAGGCGTACTCCCTCAAGACGCTTCGACGTAGGTACGGCTACGCCTTCAGCGCCTCTCGGTCCGTGCGCCTTGTCACAGCGGCATCTTGACGTCCTCGCGACGAAAGTCGGTGAGATATCCGGGCTGACCCGTCGATTCCGCTCCCGCTTTAGATGACCGACCTCTCTCTCGGCGCGCTGCTCGGGGCCCTGCTGGTCCTGATCGTGGTGTCGGCCTTCTTCTCGGGCTCCGAGACCGGGCTCATGGCGCTCAACCGCTACCGGCTGCGCCACCTGGCCCGGGTCCACCCGGGGGCGAAACGGGCCCGCCGGCTCCTCGATCAGCCGGATCGGGTCATCGGGCTCATCGTCCTCGGCAACAACTTCGTCAACATCCTCGCGTCCGCGCTCGCCACCTGGGCGGCCCTGGAGCTGTTCGGCGAGGCGGGGATCGCGCTCGCGACCATCGCCCTCACCGTCGTCATCGTCATCTTCGCCGAGGTCGCGCCCAAGACCGCGGCGGCCATCCAGCCGGAACGGTTCGCGTTCCCCGCGGCGCGGATCCTGGCTCCGCTGCTGTGGCTCCTCTACCCCCTGGTCCGGGCCGTGAACTGGCTCGCCAACGGCCTGCTGCGGCTGCTCCGGGTACGGGTCGCGGAGCGCGGCGAGGAGCGCCTCAGCGCGGAGGAGCTCCGCACGGTGGTGAGCGAGGCGGGTCTGCGGATGTCGGACCGCTACCGCTCCATGCTGGTGGGGCTGCTGGATCTCCGGAAGGTCACCGTGGACCACGTCATGGTGCCGCAGAACGAGATCGCGGGCCTCGACCTCGACGACGGGGAGCGGTCGCTCGTGGAGTCGATCGTGGCGAGCCCCCACCGGCAGCTTCCCATCTTCCGGGGGAACGTCAACGCGGTCGAGGGGGTGGTGAACCTGCGCCGCATGATCGGCCCGATCGCTCGGGGCGAATTCAGCATCGAAGCCTTGGCCGCAGCCGCTCGGGAGCCCTACTTCACGCCGCTCGGAACCCCGCTCGACATCCAGCTCCGCGCGTTTCAGTCACGCCAGGAGCGGTTGGCCCTGGTGGTGGACGAGTACGGCGACGTCCAGGGACTGGTGACCCCGGCGGACATCATCGAGGAGGTGGTGGGGGAGTTCGCAACCGGGGCGGCCGCGATGTCCGCGGACGTGCACCCCCAGCAGGACGGCACGTTCTTCGTGGACGGAGGGACCAGCATCCGCGACCTCGACCGGACAATCGGCTCCTCCCTGTCGGGGGAGGGACCGCTCGCGCCAAGGACGCTGAACGGCCTCATCCTGGAACACCTGGAGTCGATCCCGGAGCCCGGCACGAGCGTCCTCATCTCCGGCTACCCGATCGAGATCATGCAGACCACCGAGCACGCGGTGAAGACCGCGCGCGTCGATCCGCGCCGGCGCACCCCGGCCGAGCCGCCGGACTAGCCGCAGTAATTCACCGATGTTCGTCGCGAGGGCGCCAAGCTGCTTGTGGTAGTGGGCCGCACGGACCGAAAGACGCTGAAGGCGTAGCCGTACCTACGTCGAAGCGGCTTGAGGGAGTACGGCCCGCTACCGCATGCAGATTGGTGTCCGCAGCAGGACATCGGTGAATTACTGCGGCCAGGGCACCGGACCGGGGCAGGGGCCGGCGACCGGGAGCGGAGCGACTACATCCGCTTGCGGATCTCGTGGCGGCGGTTGCGGGTGTAGGGCCGGACCTCGCCCGCCCAGCGCCCCTTCTCGGCCGCCGCGGTCCACTCCCGGCTGAGCAGCACCTCCGGGCCGTCGATCTCGTAGACCGCGGAGTAGCGAGGTCCGTCGGGCTCGATGCGCTTGCGCTCTCCCCCGATCTCCACCTCGAACGGTTCGGCGGTGTACCGGGTCGCGGAGTGCACCCCCGGGACCCGGAGGATGAACGGGATGTGCTCGGAGTCGTAGACCTCGTTGAAGAGATCCTCCTTGTCCGGGTCGACGTCCATGCTGGCGATGAAGATGTAGCTCATGACGGCTCCCTTTGTTCCGGTGGCGGAGAGACGCGACGCCGTTCAGGGGTTGATCCGGACGCGGGTGCCCATCCCGCACGCGCTCGTCTCTTCTTGGCTGCGATGGTATCCCGAGAGGGAGGCCAGGAAGTCCCGCGGATCGAGAAACCGGCCCTTGCCCATGGTAGCGGGGCGCCGCGACCCCGCGGTGGCCGCCCCCCGGGCCGCCCTCGCTCAGAGCCGCTCGCGGACCCGCGCGAACACCGCCTCGGTGCGTTCCGCGCCGACCGCGAGCAGGCGTTCGAGCTCCGCGACCGCCCGGTCCGCGAATTCCCGGTCGTCGATGGAGCCCGCGTTGATCCAGACGTTGAGCGCGGCCGCGCGAAGGGCCGCATGCGCGGCGACCACCCCGACCCCCGCGTCGCTCACCACGTTCGAGTTGCCTTCCTCGGCGGCCGTCGCCGCGAGGTCGATCACCTCCGCGCACACCCGGGCGAGCTTGAGCGGAGCTTCGGTGGCGTCGAGGAGGGCGGACTGGATGGCGTCCCGGCGGGCGGCGCGCTCGGCGTCGTCGCCGCGCGGCATCCGGTACGCGGCCATCACCTCGCCGAACACGCGCACGTCCTCGTCCGCGAGACGCGCGAGCTCGCCCCGCAGCCGGTCCGACTCCGCCACGAGGTCGCGCATCGACCGGTCCACCGCCTCGTAGCCCTTCTTGCCGGCGGTGAGGTTGCCGACCATGGCGAGGAGCGCGGCCCCGACCGCGCCGACGAGCGCGGCCGCGCTCCCCCCGCCCGGCGTCGGGGCGGACGATGCGAGCTCGCCCAGGAACTCGCGGATGGACCGATCCACTATCATGGCGTCGTCAGGATGTCCTCAGAGGATGTTCGGCGGCGGCTCCCGACCGCGCACCGGCCCTCGGCCGGAGCGGACGGTTCCCGGAGCCCTCCTCCCGCAACCATAGCACGCGCCCGACATGAAGAAGCTCCTCTTTCAGCTCGACACCGACCCCTCCCCGAGCACCTTCGACGCGGTGGTCGCCTACGACGGCGGTGCCGACCACCTGATCTCGCTTCCCGGGGTGACGCCGGAGAGCTGCGGGCCGGCCGTGGAAGGGGTCATCTACACGCGAGGGCCGGCGCACAAGAAGAACTCCGCCCTCTTCGTCGGGGGGAGCGACCTCGCGGCGGGCGAAGCGCTGCTCGCGGCGGTCCGCCGGAATTTCTTCGGCGGTTTCCGCGTGTCGGTGATGCTCGACTCGAACGGCGCGAACACCACCGCGGCGGCCGCCGTCGCCCTGATGCTGGCCGGGCACGGAGGCGCGGAGGACGAAACCCCGCTCGCGGGACAGGCGGCCGTCGTGCTCGCGGGGACGGGACCGGTGGGCCAGCGGATTGCGGGCCTCCTCGGCCGGGCGGGGGCAGAAGTGCGCCTCAGCTCGCGCTCGTTCGACCGGGCGAAGACCGCGGCGGAACGGGTCTCGGAGCGCTTCGAGGTCTCCTGCGAGCCGGTCGCGGTGAGCGGCGGGGCCTCCCTCGCGGGCACCCTCGACGGGTGCCGGATCGCGGTCGCGACCGGAGCGGCCGGGGTGCGCCTCGTTCCCGAGGACGTCTGGCGCGCCCACCCCGACCTCGAGGTCCTCGCCGATCCCGGCACCACCCCGCCCGCCGGGATCGAGGGCATCGAGCCCTT
>JAJECB010000179.1 GCA_022822245.1 Gammaproteobacteria bacterium | reverse complement strand
CCGCGCTCGCGACGTATCCGGTGGCGACGCTGGTCAGCTCCGCACGCCCGAGCATCGCCGGAGCGGGAAGGGTGGCGGTGAGGCCGCGGGCCTGGAGCTGCGGGTCGGCCATGACCTCGGGGAAGCTCGAGATGGGCGCGGCGGGCACCCGCGCCGCTTCGAGGCGATCGAGCCACGCGTGCGTGGTCTCGCGCCGCAGGCGTTCGCAGAGCTTCTCGCGCATCGCCGCGCCGTTCGCGATGAGCTCGGGCTCGGTCGCGAAGCGGGGGTCCTCCCGGAGCTCGGGGCACCCGAGGGCGTCGAGCAGGCGGTCGACCTGCGCGGCGGTGAGCGCGGTGACCTGGACATGCCCGTCCGCGGTCGGGAACACGTTCGCCGTCGGCATCCTCGTCAGGGATTGGTTGCCGAGGAGCTCCGGCTCCTCCCCGGTCGCGAGATGGTTGTTGTACAAGGGGTTGAGGAGGGACACGGCCGAATCGAGCATCGCCACGTCGAGGAACTGGCCCGCACCCGTCGCCCGCCGGCGGTGGAGGGCCGAGGCGATGGCGAACGCGGCCATCATGCCGGTGGTGACGTCGATGATCGGGGACACCGTCCGGGTCGGCCCGGTCTCCTCGTGGCCGTTCGCGGCCATCATCCCCGACGAGGCCTGGATCGCTCCGTCGAACGCGGCCATCGAACGGCGCGGCCCCTCCTGACCATAGCCCGAGATCGAGCAGTAGACGATCGACGGCCGCCACGCGCGCACCGTCTCGTAGTCGAAGCCGAGGCGTCCGATGACCCCCGGCTTGAAGTTCTCGACCAGGACGTCGGCCCGGCGGACGATGCGCTCGACGGCCGCGCGCCCCTCCGGGCGCTTGAGATCGACCGCGATCGAGCGCTTGTTGTGGTTGACGCCGATGAACGCGGGCGCCATCTCGCCGCGGCCGAAGCCGGCGATGTCGAGCATCCCGCGCGCGATGTCGCCGCCCGCGGCCGACTCAACCTTGATGATCTCCGCCCCGAGCAGTCCGAGCTGGTAGGTCGCGACCGGACCGGCCACGACCTGGGTGAAGTCGACGACCCGGATCCCTTCGAACGCCTGGCTCATCGGGCCGAACTCAGAACGTCTCGACCCAGGGCCGGACCTCGACCTCCCAGGTCCACGAGCTCCGGTGCTGGCGGTAGACGTTCCAGTAGGTGTCCGCGATCGCGTCCGGGTCGAGGTAGGCATCGTCCCCGGTGTCGATCCGCCCGCGCAGATCGCTCCGGATCTGCCCGTCGATCACGAAGTGGGCGACGTGGATCCCCTGCGGGGCGAGCTCCCGGGCCATGCTCTGGGCGAGCCCGCGGAGCCCGAACTTGCCCATCGCGAAGGCGGCCGAATGCGGGTAACCCTTGACGCTCGCGGTGGCGCCGGTGAAGAAGATGGCCCCGCCCTGCCCCGGGAGGAGCCGTTTCGCGGCCGTCTGCCCGACCAGGAACCCGCCGAAGCAGCCCACCATGAGGGCCCGCTCCACGTCCCCGGGGTCGATGTCGGTGATCGGGCCGTGCGCCCTTGCCCCCGGGTTGTAGACCACGAAGTGGGGCGTCCCGAGATCCGCCTCGACCGAATCGAAGAGCGCCTCCACCTCGCCCCGCGCCGTCGCATCGCACCGGTAGGCGCGCGCGTCGGAGGCCGCGCAGACATCGGCGAGCTTCGCGGTGTCGCGGGCCGCAACCGCGACCCGCATGCCCTCGGCGGAGCACCGCCGGGCAAGCGAGGCGCTGAGGCCGGGTCCGGTGCCGATGATGAGGGCGGTCCTGCCGCCGGCCGAACCGCCTGCACTTGGGGCGGCCATCTCAGCGCCCCTTCCACGCGGGAGGGCGCTTCTCGGCGAACGCGAGGGGGCCCTCGACGAAGTCCTCGCTCGCCCGCATCGCGCGCACCCCGGGATAGTCGCCGGCGATGGCGGTCTCGAGGTCGGGCGCGTCCGGCGCCGCGTAGAACACCTCCTTCGAGGCGCGGATCGACATCGGCGAGCACTCGAGGATCTGGTCCGCCCAGCGCCGCGCGGCGGGGAGGAGCTCCTCGTGCGGCACCACCTCGTTCACGAAACCGAGCTCGAGGCCCTCCACGGCACCGACCCGGCGCGCGGTGAGGATCATGCCCATCGCCCGCTTCTGGCCGATGATCCGCGGCAGCCGGACGAGGCCCCCGGCGAGCGCCGCGAGCCCGACCCGGGGCTCCGGCAGGGCGAAGATCGCGCGCTCGGAAGCGACGATGATGTCGCACGCGAGGGCGAGCTCGAAGCCGCCCCCCATCGCGACCCCGTTGACGGCCGCGATGACCGGCTTGGTGAGGTCGAAGCGCGCGGTGAGGCCGCCGAAGAAGGTCTTCGGGCGGGTCATCTCGTTGCCGGCCGCCTGGTACTTGAGGTCGTTGCCGGCGCTGAACGCCCGGTCGCCGGCCCCGGTGACGATGGCCACCCAGAGCTCGGGGTCGGCCGCGAAGTCGTCGAAGACCCGCTCGAGCTCGAAGCTCGCGGGCGGGTGGATCGCGTTCATTACCTCCGGCCGGTTGATGGTGACGACGAGGAGGCGGCCGTCCCGCTCCGCGGTGCAGTACTGGTATTCGGTCATTCGTTTCTCCGTGTCGAAGCGCGGCGGGCCCCGCGGGCCCTCCCGCGCGATGTCGCATTGGCATTCGTCGAGCCGCCCGCCCGCCCGCCCGCCGGTCCCGGCCGAGGGGTCGGTACGGGAATTCACGAGCGAAGGAGCTTGAACGTCCCGCCGTCCATCCACAGGACCTTGCCCGTGAAGAAGGCCGAATCCGGGCCGATGAGGAAGTAGAGCCCGTTCGCCGCCTCGCTCGGGGGGGCCATGCGGCCGAGGAGGGTCCGCTCCTCGATGCGCTCGTGCGAGCCCTCGGGGAGCCCCATCGTGATCGTCTCTTCGCCGACCCGGATGTCCTCCTTCCCCTCCCGGGTCATGCGGGTGACGATGGGCCCGTAGCCGATGGCGTTCACGTTGACGTGGGGAAGGCGGTAACGCTGGCGGCACTCGATGGCGAAGGTGCTCATGAACCCGAGGACCCCGGCCTTGGCCGTGGAGTACGAGGACTGGCCGTCGTTGCCGAGGGCGGACACGCTCGCGGTGAACACGGCGCGGCGACGGCGGTACGGGTCCTTCGCGGTGCGCCAGGCGTGGAGCGCGGCCTGGGCGAGCTCCATCGGCGCGGTCAGGTGGAGCGCGATGGTGAGGTTCCAGTCGCCGCGCTCGACGCGCGAGAGCGCGGCGTCCCGGGTCACCCCCGCGTTGGCGACGAAGGCATCGAGCTCGCCGTAGGTCTCGACCGCCCGGTCCACCATCTCGCGGTTGAAGCCCTCGGCGGTGACGTCGCCCCCGAAGCCGATCGCGGAGCCGTCCCCGTAGCGGGTGCGGAGCTCGCCCGCGACCGCGTCGGCCACATCCGGGTCGATGTCGTTGACGACCACGTTTGCGCCTTCCGCCGCGAAGCGTTCCACCGCGGCCCGCCCGATCCCGTATCCGGCCCCGGTCACGATGACCGTGTCGCCCTCGAGACGCCGCGCGACCGGCGTCAACTTCTCCACGTGTTCCAGCGTCCGGCCGCTCACCAGTCTCCTCGCCTCCGTCGTGGTGCCAACCCCGGATCGTAGCAACGCATCGGCCTCCGGCTCAATTTGCGGAGCGAAGGTGCGGCAAGGCGGGCGGCCGTCGCGCCGCGGCCAGGGTCACGGCCGGGGCGAAGTCGGATATCCTCGCCGCCCGCGTCGGCGGCCAGGCCGCCCCGGCACGCCGGGACGAACCACGGGGAGCGGAATCGATGAGCGGAATGTTCGAAGGCCAGGTCGCGCTCGTGACCGGGGCGGGAGGCGGGATCGGGCGTGCGACCGCCCTCGCGTTCGCGCGCGAGGGAGCCCGGGTGGTGGCCTCGGACGTCGAGGGGGCGGGCGGGGAGGAGACGGCCCGCCTCGTCGGGGAGGCGGGTGGCGCCGCCGTCCACGTCGCCTGCGACGTGACTTGCCCGGTCGAGGTGAACAACCTCGTCCAGGCGGCGGTGGACGCCTTCGGGAGGCTCGACTGCGCCCACAACAACGCCGGCATCGAGGGCGCCTACGGGCGGACCGCGGACTGCGACGAGGAGAACTTCGACCGCACCTGCGCCGTCAACCTGAAGGGCGTGTACCTGTGTCTCAAGGCCGAGATCGCGCACATGCTCGGCGCGGGGGGCGGCACCATCGTCAACACCGCCTCCGTCGCCGGGGTCGAGGGGGCGAAGAACCTTCCCGCCTACGTCGCCTCCAAGCACGGGGTGGTGGGCCTCACCCGCACCGCCGCCCTGGAGTACGCGACCCGCGGGATCCGGGTGAACGCGGTCTGCCCCGGCCCCATCCGCACCCGCATGCTGGAAGCCATCATGGAGGAGAACCCCCGGATGGAGCCGGCCATGATCGCGGCCGTCCCCATGCGCCGGCTCGGGAGGCCGGAGGAGATCGCGGAGGCGGTGGTGTGGCTCTGCTCGGACCGGGCCTCCTACGTCACCGGCCAGGGCATCGTCGTCGACGGCGGGTTCACCGCCGGCTCCTGAGCCCCGATCCGGCCCCCCCCCCCGGAACACCCTCCTCCGTCCCCGCCTCAGGCGAGCACGGCCACCCGTCCCTGGTCGAGGAGCTCGCCCACCACCTCGTCGAAGGCCGCCACCGTCTCGTCGATGTCGCCTTCGGCGTGGGCGGCGCTCGTCATGCCCCCGTTGTACGACATGAGCTCCATACCGCGGGAGCGGAAGCCCGCCTGGAGCGCGGCAACGAGATCCCCCGGCATGCCCTTGAGGACCGCGGGGTCGCTCGTCCGGAGGGCCCCCCGGTCCGCGACCGGCTCGCCGCCGGGACCCCGGAGGAAGATGTGGAAGGCGGAGCTTTCGCCGTAGACGTAGCCCGCGACCCCGCGCTCCTCGAGCACCCGGTCCAGGCCGACCCGGAGCCGCTCGGCCATGGCGTCGGCGCGGCGCTGCGGCTCTCCGTCCGCAGCGATCTCCAGGCATGCGCGGCCCGCCGCCGCGGAGAGTGGGGCGGCGTTGAAGGTGCCGTAGTGGAGCACCCGTTCGAATCGGTCGTGCTCGCGGTCTCCGGTGATTCTCATCACCTCCATGATCTCCGCGCGGCCGCAGACCGCCCCGCCGGGCATCCCGCCCGCGATGATCTTCGCGTGGGTGGAGAGGTCGGCGACGATCCCCGCCCGCTCCTGGGCACCGCCCGGCGCCCAGCGGAAGCCGGTGATCACCTCGTCGACGATCATCACGACCCCGTGGCGCCCGGTGAGCTCGCGCACCCCGGCGAGGTAGCCGGGCTCGAGGAGGACGGTCGCCCAGCTCGCGCCCGAGCCCTCGAGGATGACGCCCGCGATGTCGTCGTCCTCCGCGAGGGTCCGCTCCAGGAGGTCGAGGTCGTTGTCGGGGATCATGACGACGCCCTCCCCCGCCCCGGGCGCGCGCCCGGTCGTGGGCGACACGTCGAAGGGCGGGGCGAAGCCGGCCACCAGCTCGTCGAGCCAGCCGTGGAAGTGCCCCGTGAAGCGCACGATCTTCGAGCGTCCGGTGTGAGCGCGGGCGATCCGGCACGCGAGACCGGTCGCCTCGCTTCCCGAGTTGACGAAGCGTACCCGCTCCGCGCACGGCACGAGGCGCTGGATCGACTCGGCCCACTCCACCTGGAGCGGGTGGTCGTTGCCGAAGTGCACGCCGGCGGGGGCGGCCTCCCGCACCGCCTCGAGGATGGCGGGATGGGAGTGGCCGAGGAGGATCGCGCCGTTGCCGACAAGGTAGTCGATGTAGCGGTTGCCGTCCGCGTCCCACTTGTAGGCGCCTTCGGCCCGTTCGATGTAGAGCGGGAACGGGGCGGCGTGGCGGACGTCGTGGCCGAGACCGCCCGCGATGCTCGCGCAGGCCCGGTCGTACCACGACTCCGAGCGCGAGCGATTGGGGAGACGGTGCGGATCGAAGGTAGCCATGATCGGAGCCTCCGCGATGGGCGCGTCCCAAGTATACGGACCTGCGGGGCCCACACCGCACGGACCGCGGCGAAGAGCCGATTCGCGCCTGGCTGCGCGGGGCGGAGTTCGATCCCCTTGCGACCGGAGCCGGAGGCTGAGCGCCGCGCGATGAAGGAGCGCACGGACCCGGCGCCGGCTCGGAGCGGAGCGGTCCGGCGGGGCGGGGACGGGCGGCCGGCTATACTCCGGGCGCGACCACGAGGAGACAGTACATGGACCTCCCCTTCACCGGCGGCTGCGCCTGCAGAGCGATTCGATACGAGTGCTCGGGCACCCCACGCTACATGGGCAACTGCCACTGTCGCGACTGCCAGCAGGCGACGGGGAGCGCCTACTTTCCGTGCGTGCTGGTGAAGGAGAGCGACTTCACCCTGCTCGCCGGCGAGCCCGGCTGGTTCGACCGGCCCGCCGACAAGGGGCACCCGATGCACCGGGGGTTCTGCCGCGATTGCGGCTCGCCGCTCTTCATCATCAACGGCGCGAACACCGCCGGGCGCGCAATCTACGCGGGGAGCCTCGACGACCCGAGCTGGTATACCCCGAGCCGGGAGATCTACGTCGCGAGCGCCCAGCCGTGGAGCCTGCTGCACCCGGATCTCCCGCACGACGAGGGCATGCCGGGGAGGAGGTAGCCGACCGAGGGAGCGGCGCCGACCCTCCGGCCCGTGACTTCCGCGCATCGACGAACCCCAACCCGTCGAAAGGAACTCCGACCGAAATGGCCACCTCACTGCCCGTGATAGACGTCGACCGCGTCGACCTCGAAAGCCCCCGTGCGCCGGAGATCGCGCGCGCGGTCGACGACGCATTTCGCCGCACCGGCTTCTGCTACGTCGCCAACACGGGAATCGAGGCGGATCTCATCGGGGGCGTGTTCGAGGCCGCACGCCGCTTTCACGCCCTGAGCGACGGGGCCAAGCAGGCAATCGCGATCAACGCGTTCCACCGCGGATACATCGCGCCGAACACGGCCTCGAACCGGAGCTCGAGCGTCGCCCGGGTGACCCGTCCGAACCTGAGCGAATCGCTGATGGTCATGCACGAGGTCGCTCCGGAGGATCCCTTCTTCGGGAGGCCGCTGCAGGGGCCCAACCAGTGGCCGGAAGGCTTGCCCGGCTTTCGCGAAGCGGTGACCGCCTATCAGAGCGCGATGACGGAGTTCGCCCGGCGGTTCACGAGACTGCTTGCACTCGCCCTCGGTCTGCCGGAGACGTATCTCGATCCCCACTTCGAGCGCCCCACGTCGTGGCTTCGCCTGCTCCACTATCCCCCGGAGCCTCACGGGACCCCGGACGACCAGTACGGGGCGGCGCCGCATACCGACTACGGATTCATCACCTTTCTCGCCCAGGACGAGCACGACGGCCTCGAAGTGCGCACGAGGGACGGGGAGTGGGTCTGCGCTCCACCGCTCGCGGGCACGTTCGTCGTCAACGTCGCAGACCTGCTCGCGCGGTGGACGAACGACCAGTGGTCCTCGACCCCGCACCGGGTGCGAAACCGCTCGGGCAAGGACCGCTATTCGGTGCCGTTCTTCTGGGACATGGACCTGGAGAGCGAGGTCGGCTGCCTGCCGACCTGCCGCGGGCCGGACAACCCGCCGCGCCACGATCCCGTGCGCTTTGCCGACTACCTCCTGCCGAGGCTCGAGCGCAACTACGCCTACCGCCAACGCTCCGCCTGAACCCGGCGCCTTCCGAAAGAGGGGTCGGAGCGAGATTTCGCGAAAACGGTGTGGGGTGAGACTTCGCGTCCGGGATGCGAAGTCTCGCTCCGACCCCGTTTCCGGGGCGAGCCCGCGATGCGGGCGGGACGAGCGCCGCCCGCGCAGTCAACGCAGGCCGAGTCCGCGGGCGATGATGCCGCGGAGGATCTCCCGGGTGCCGCCCTGGATGGTGAGCTTCGGGGCGATGACCGTGTCGTGGGCGAGCACCCCTTCGAGGCGCTCGCTTCGCTCGACGAACGCCCCGAGGCGGCGCACCTGGTCGGGGAGCGCCTGCTCCCAGTTCGTGCCGAGGTCCTTGACGATGGACGACTCGACCACCGGCTCCTTGCCGGCGGCGAGCATCCCCGCCACCGAGATCGACATCCGCCGCATGGTGTGGAGCTGGGCGACGAGGCGTCCGACCCCCTCCGCCTCGCGCGGGCCCGGCTCGGGGCCGAGGTCGCGGAGCAGCTCGACGAGCACGTGGATCGTCTCCAGGAACCGTTCGGACCCGCTCCGCTCGTAGGCGAGCTCGCTCGTCGCCTGCTTCCACGCGCCGTCCACCTCGCCCAGCGTGTGGTCGGCGGGGAGGCGCGCGTCCTCGAAGAGCACCTCGTTGAAGTCGTGCCCGCCGGCCGCGTTCACGACCGGGCGGGTGCTGATGCCGGAGGTGGTCCTGAGCGGCACCAGGAACTGGGTGAGGCCGTGGCGGCGGTTGGCGTTGGTGGGCGGGGAGGTGCGGAAGAGCCCGATCATGTAGTCCGCCTGGTGGGCGCCGCTCGTCCAGAGCTTGCGGCCGTTCACCACCCACTCGTCCCCGTCGCGCTCCGCCCGGGTCTTCGCGGCGAAGAGGTCGGAGCCGGAGTCGGGCTCGCTCATCCCGATGCAGAAGGTGACCTCGCCGCGGCAGATCCGGGGGAGCACGTCGAGCCGGATGTGCTCCGGCGCGTAGCGAAGGAGCACCGGGCCGCTCTGGCGGTCGGCGGTGAAGTGGGCGCGGGTGGGCGCGCGGGCGAGGAGGAGCTCCTCGTTGACGACGTAGCGTTCGAGGTAGCTCCGCTCCTGCCCGCCGTAGCGCTTCGGCCACGTCATCCCGATCCAGCCGCGCGCGCCGACCCGCCGGCTGAACGCGCGATTGAAGGTCTCGCCGCTCGGGTCGCGGGGGTCGAAGGCGCCGGCCTCGATCTCGCCGCGGAGGAACTCGCGCACCTCCTCGCGGAGGCGGTCCGCCTCGGGCGGGAGACGGATGGGATCGAACTGGATTGCCTGGGCCATCACGGTCCTCTCGAAGTCGTCATGCCGGCCGTTCCGCCCGGGGAGCGCGCACCCGGGGTCAGACGGCGGTGAGGGCGGGCCACATTCCGTCCGCCCCGAGGCGGGCGAAATGCCGGCCGAGGCGGAGCGCCCATTCGCTCTCGTCCCCGAACTCGTCCCGCCACGCCCAGAGCCGGTGGGTGTAGCGGTGCAGGACGTGCTCGCGCGAGTAGCCGATGGCCCCGTGCACCTGGTGGGCGATGAGGGCGCCCGCGTGGGCCGCCTCCCCCGCCCGCACCTTGGCCGAAGCGACCTCGACGAGCACCGAATCGCTCCCCGACTCGTGGTGCTCGAGCGCCCACGCGACGGAGTTGGCCGCAGCGTTCGCCGCCGCCACCTCGCCCGCGAGGCGGGCGAGCTCCTGCTGGACGGCCTGGAACTTCGCGATCGGACGCTCGAACGCGACCCGCTCGCGCGCGTACTCGACCGAGAGGTCGAGGATCGCCTGGAGCGCGCCCGCGATGAGGGCAGCGCGCGACGCGGCCCCGAAGAGCCGCGCCTCCTCGGGGAAGACCGGACGGTCGCCGACCGCGACGGGCACCGCGGCGTCGAAGTCGAGGCGGTCGAGGGGGTCGCCGGCGAGCGATTGCCCTTCCACGAGGCCGCACCGGGCGCGCTCGACGAGGGCGACCCGGTAGTCGCCGGCTGACCGCGCGACCACCGCGACGTGCTCGGCCTCGCGCGCGAACGGCACCCGCGCGGCACGGCCGGAGAGCGTTCCGTCCGGCCGCAGCTCGACCGAATCGGCGACCCGCGCGGGAGCGGCTGCGAGCTTACCGGCAGGGACCTCGAGCCCGGCCCGCGCGAGCACGATGCCGGCGACGAGGGTGTCGGCAAGGGGGGCGGCGGCGGCAAAGCGGCCGGCGGCGTGGAGGGCTTCGAAGCCCTCGCGCACCGAGGCACCGGCTCCGCCCGCGTCCTCGGGGACCCACGCCGTCGCGAGGCCGGTCTCCTCGAGGGCGTTCCAGAGCGTCCCCCGCCACGCCCCGTCCCCCGGGTCGAGGGCGATCGCCTGCGGTTCCGCACAGTCGCGGAACACCCGCTCGCAGGTCTCCGCGACGAGGCTTGATCCGTCTTCCATCCAGTCTTCCCAACGCTCTCCGGGCCCGTGGCCGACTCCTCCCGCCGGCCGACGTGGGCGCGGCGCACAGTCTACCCGAGCCACCGGCTCGGCCGTTCCCCGGCGGGGGGCTCGACACGTCGCCATTCTCTCTTTCGGGTCAGGATCCAGCGCTCGCCTCCCGATAGGCAGGGCTTCCCGCCCGCACGGACCGTCGCCGGCTCGCGGCGCAACGCGGGCGGGAAGCCCGCGCTCCCCGGCGGCCACCGAGCCGCCCGCACGCCCGGCGGGGCATCGACACTCCACGTCGGTCGGGGAGGGCCGGATTAGAATCGCGCCCGCACAAGCGGAGGCAGGACATGAAGTTCGGAATATGCGCGATGGCCGACATCGACGAGATCGGCTTCTACCGCCACGCCGAGAACCTCGGCTACGACTCGGTGTGGGCGACGGACAGCCAGATGCTGTTCTCCGACTGCTACGCGGTGCTTGCCCTTGCCGCTGAAGCGACGACGCGCCTTCGCCTCGGGACCGGCGCCTCGATCTGCGGCACCCGGATCCCCCCCGTGCACGTCGCCGCCATGGCGACCCTGAACCGCCTCGCCCCCGGGCGGGTGCACCTCGCGATCGGGACCGGCAACACCGCGATGCGCACCATGGGCCAGCGCCCGATGCGGATCCGCGACTATGCGGAGTACCTGCGGGTGCTCCGGGCGCTCCTCGGCGGGGAGGCGGTGGAGTACGAGTTCAACGGGGTGCGCCGCCCCGTCAAGATGCTCATGCACGAGTTCAAGTACATGAACCTCGAGCCCCGGATCCCGCTCTATGTCTCCGGGTTCGGGCCGCGCGCGATGGGGCTCGCCGGGGAGTACGGGGACGGGCTCGTGTTCGCGATCCCGCCCCGCGGAATCGCGGTCGGCGAGGCGATGGCCCACGTGCGCCAGGGCGCGGCGCGGGCGGGGCGGGGCGATCTCGACGGGTTCCTCAACTGCGCCCTCGTCAACATCGCCCTCCTCGAGCCGGGGGAGCCCGCCGACTCCGAGCGCGTCATCCGCACCATCGGCCCCAACGTGATGGCGAGCGTCTACTACTTCTACGACGAGGTGCACGAGAAGGGGATCGACCCGCCGCCGTTCCTCGAGCGGATCTGGGACCGGTATTGCGCGCTGGTGGAGAATACCCCGCCCGAGCACCGGCACTTCCGCACCCACGAGTACCACTACACGCGCCTGCACCCCGGGGAGGCGGAGCTCATCGACGCGGAGCTCGTGCGGGCGACCTGCCTCACCGGCACCGCGGAGGAGCTCGTCGAGCGGATGCGGGCCCTGGAGGCGGAGGGCCTCCAGGAGCTCATGTTCGCGGCCGGCACCGGCGAGAAGTGGCGTTTCGCCGAGGAGTTCTCGCGGCTCGTGATGTCCCGGCTCTGAGCCGTTGCCAGCGGCGCCGTCAGGTGAGGCGGAGGCGGGCCTCGCCGAGGGAGTCGAGGGCGACGACGATCTCGTCCCCGGCAGACGGCCATTTCGTGGCGACGATGCTGCCGGTCATGACGATGTCCCCGGCCCGGAGCTCGCGGCCGCGCGCCGCGAGGGCGTTCGCGAGCCAGGCGACCGCCTCGAAGGGATGCCCCCCCATCACCGCTTCGCCGTCGCCCTCGCCGACGACGTCGCCGTTGATGACGAGACGGCCGCGCACCGCGGGCAGGTCCAGATCGTGCCACTTCGTCGTCTCCGGCCCCAGCACGATGCCGAAGTTGAAGGAGTTGTCCGCGACGAGGGCGAGGCCGTCGAGGGCGTCGTAGTCGCACGCGCGGTCGTCGACGATCTCGATGGAGGGCGCGATCGTGCCGACCGCGGCGGCCACCGAGTCGCGCGTGTGCCCGCCGCCTGCGAGGTCGGCGGAAAGGCGCACCGCGATCTCGGCCTCGATGCCGATGCGGACGTAGTCGGCAGCCCGAAGGGCGACCGGACTCCGGTAGACGTACGCCTCGTGGATCCCGCCCGCGCACGGGTGGTCGATGCCGGCGAGCCGCTGCATGACGGGAGTGGTGAGGGCCACCTTCCACCCCGCGAGCGGCCCGAGCCCGTGCTCCTCGTTGAACGCCTGAAGGCGATCCTGGATTGCGTGGGCCTCGTCGATGTCACGCGGGCGGAGGTCCTCCGGGAGGCCGGTGAACCGCTCCCCTGCCCGGTGCTCGTCGAAGAAACGTCTTGCCGCGGCGGCGGCGCGCTCCCGGTCGATCATCGGCCGACTCCCCTCGGGTTCCTGAACGATGCACGGACCGGCGGGCGGACCGCCCCCGGCCTCAGCGGGCCATGATATCGCCGTACTTCGCGACGAAACGGGCCCAGCGGCCCGCTGTCCGACTCAGCCGCCTGCGAGTATCGCGTCCGCGATCTTCTCCGCGGTCATGATGGTCGGGAGGTTCGTGTTCGCGCACGGCACCTGTGGGAACACGGACGCGTCGACGACGCGCAGGCCTTGCGCCCCCCGCACTCGTCCGGCCGTGTCCGTGACGGCCTCGTTGTCGTCGTCCGCGCCCATGCGGCACGTGCATGACGCGTGCCACACGCCAACGGTCGTCGAGCGAACGAACTCCTCGGCGGCGTCGTCATCCTCGATCATCTGCTCGAGCGTGTAGCCGTCCATGACGAAGCGCTCGAGCAGATACTTCCTGAGCGCCGACGGGCCGTCCAGCAGTTGCGCGAAGATGCCGGTCATGATCGCGTTCTTGCGCGACACCGCGCCGACCTGGCGGACCTTGTCGCCCCAGCATGCCGGGAACGGCAGCGACGTCGCCGAGCGCACGCCAGGGTGCTGATGCATCTCGGCCATGTGCCTCAGGCCGTGCACGAGGCGCTCGAGATCGCGACGGTCGGACAGCAGGTTGAACTCGACCTGCGGATGCTCGCGTGGATCGGCCGACTTGAGCTTGACCTGCCCGGACTCGGAGTAGGTCCTGTTGACGAAGATGATGAGCGCGCCGATCTGCTCGCCGACGGCGTGCCACGAGCTCTTGTTCGCGACGGCGACGAACATGTCGCCGGGCGGCGCATCGCCGAGCTTCGACGAGTAGCGCAGGCCCATGGTCATGTGTCGACGCGTATGCTCGCTCTTGCGCGCGGGTGGGTGCACGAACGCCGCCAGCGCCACGGACGGATGGTCCATGAGCCGCTGGCCGACCCCGGGCAGATTCAGCGTGACGTCGATGCCCTGGTCCTTGAGGGTCAGCGCCGGCCCGATGCCGGCGCGCAGCAGGTGCGCCGGCGAGTGAATGGCGCCGCACGACAGGATGACCTCGCCGGCCTGGAAGCTCTGGCGTTTGCCGCTCACGGTCGCCTCCACGCCCGTGCAGCGCACGCCCTCCATGACGAGCTTCCGCACGATCGCGCGCGTCAGGATCGTCAGGTTCGGGCGTTGGCGCACGGCGGGCCCGAGATAGCCGATGGCCGCCGACACGCGGCGCTCGTAGGCATTCGAGATCGTGATCGGGAAGTAGCCGTCGACGAACTTGCCGTTCTGATCCATCAGGTAGTCGTAGCCGGCGTCGGCGAACGCGCGCTCGAACGCGTTCGTGTGGCCGTTCCATTGATCGGGAAGAATGCGCCGGATCGGAATCGGGCCGCCCTGGCCGTGATACTCGTCCTCGACATCCATGTCGTGCTCGATCTTCTTGAAGTACGGCAGCACCTCGTTCCAGGCCCAGCCTTTCGCGCCGCGCGCTTCCCACTCGTCGTAGTCCCATGGCGCGCCGCGATTCGCGAGCTGGCCATTGATCGACGAGCCGCCCCCGAGCACGCGGGCTTGCTCGTAGCGCCGCTCGCGCGGGCGCGGCGCATCCGGCGGTGCGTTGTGCGAGATGACCTCCGTGCTTACCGTCAGATCACGCCAGATGAAGCGCTCGTTCAGATAGGCTTTGCCGGGGTAGCTGTCGAGGATGTCCTCGGGCACCTTGCCGTGCGGCGTGTCCTCGCCCGCCTCGAGCAGCAGCACCGAATTGGCGCTTCGCGCGGACAGCCGGTTGGCCAGCACGGAGCCGGCCGAGCCACCGCCGACGATGATGTAGTCGTAGTGCATCGAAGCCTCCCGCCCTCGTGGCGCCGTCCTCATTTTTCTCCAATGGCGGGGCTTTGTTGTTGCGCGAAGTGGACCGCCGGATGGGGCTGACCGCGGCAGTGGCTCGTGGCAGTGGCGCGTTCGCTACGAAAGATGCAGCCTAGGCCGCGGTGTAGCCGCCGTCCACCATCCAGTTCGCGCCGGTCACGAACGACGCCTCGTCCGACGCGAGGAACAGGATCACGTTCGCGATCTCCTCCGGCTGGGCGATCCGGCCGAGAGGGTGCCTCACCAACAGCTTCGCGAACATCTCGGGGTTCGCCCTGAGGCTCTCGGTGAGCCGCGTCTCCACGGACCCGGGAGCGACCGCGTTGACCCGGATCCCTTCGCGCCCCAGGGCCGCTCCGAGGTCGCGGGTGAGCTGGACGACGGCTCCCTTCGAATGCACGTACGCGCTGAACCCGTCGGAGAGGCCGATTCCCGGCGGATAGCCGATGTGGCCCATGATGGACGCGATGTTGACGATCGAGCCGCCCCCTCCCGTCGCCCGCATGATCTCGACCGCCGCCCGGCACATGAGCATCGTGCCCTTGAGGTTGACGTCCATCACGCGCTGCCAGCGCTCGTCCGGGTCCGGCACGTCCGCGACGTCGCGCGTGGTGATGCCGGCGCAGTTGACGAGCACGTCGAGCCGGCCGAACGAATCGCGGGCCGCCCCGGCGATCCCTTCCGTGTCCTCGCGCGATGTCACGTCGCCGGGCGCGACGACGTATTCCGCCCCCGCCTCGGCGAGCGCGCCCGCGGTGCCGGCGCACGCGTTCTCCGCGATGTCGCTCACGACGACCCGCGCTCCCTCGGCCGCAAACCGGCGCGCGCAGGCGGCGCCGATCCCGGAACCGGCCCCCGTGATGACGGCCACCTTGTCTTGAAGTCGATCGGACATGGTCCTCCCCGGTGCGGACTTCCTCCGCGTCGCATGCGCCGCGGCGGGCGGCGAGTCTCGACGGGCCCGCCCGCGCGACGTTCCTCCGCTCGGCTACCCGCTCCGGATCGCGACTCCCGCCGGCGGAAGAGCGGCACCGACGCAACCTCGATTCATCTTACCGCCTTTGCGGCGCTTGACGTTTCGGGTCGAGGGCGCAAACTTCCCCCGCCCCCTCCCACCCGGAGTCGCCGCGCATGAGCAGGAAACCCGAGAACCACCGGGAAGACGTCATCGGCCGGGCGAATGTCGAGGACACCCCGGAGCTGCTCGCCTACTACGATGAGCTCGACCGGCACCACGCGGGCGCCCTGTGGACGGTGGCGAACCGGATCGAGCCGTGGGAGCCCGTGTCGGCGTCCGTTCCGGTCGTCTGGCGCTACTCGGACCTGCGCGACCACGTCCTTCGCTCCATCGAGCTCGTGACCCCGGAGGAGGCGGGACGGCGGGTCGTCTACCTCAACAATCCCGGCCGTACGGACGTGGCGGCGGCGGTCGGCTGGATCTACGCCGGGCTGCAGGCGATGAACCCCGGCGAGGTGGCGAGCGCGCATCGGCATTCGGCCTCCGCGATCCGCTTCATCATGGAGGGCGAGGGAGCCTACACGGTCGTCGACGGGCACAAGATGACCCTCGGCGAGAACGACTTCGTGCTGACCCCGAACGGCACCTGGCACGAGCACGGGGTCGAAGCGGCCGGGAGTCCCTGCATCTGGCAGGACGGCCTCGACATTCCCTTCGTCAACGCGATGGAAGCGAACTTCTACGAGGTGCACCCCGACCTCCGGCAGGCCGTCGCCTTCGAAGTCGACGACACGACCAGGACGTGGGGCAATGCCGGCCTTACGCCAAGCGGGGCTGACTGGAGCAAGGGTTATTCGCCGATGTTCAAGTACGAATGGCAGGCGACCTACGAGGCCTTGCGCAGGTACGCCGAATGCACCGAAGGCTCACCCTTCGACGGCGTGCTGATGGAGTACGTGAACCCGGTCACCAACGGGCCGGTGATGCCGACGATGGGCGCGAGCATGCAGATGCTGCGGGCCGGCGAGCACACGAAAGCGCACCGCCACACCGGAAGCTACCTCTACCACGTGACCAGGGGAAGCGGCCAT
>JAJECB010000360.1 GCA_022822245.1 Gammaproteobacteria bacterium | reverse complement strand
AAGAGCGCATGCGCGCTGCTGAAGGGCGAGCCGGAGACAGACGAAGCGCCGGTGGCGCTTCGTCCCGGCGAGCGGGCAATCCATGGATGGATTGCCCGGCCTGCAAGCGGAGCAGGGACTGCGGAGCGCAGCAGGTAGCCGTACCTAGCGCGTACGCGCTGTCGAAGCGGATTGAGGGAGTACGGCCAGTCACAGCGCATGGATCGGCGTCCGCAGCAGAAAGTTGGAGAGATATCCGGGCCAAGTGCGCGTCCGCCCGCGCCCCTCGCCCTGCTCCGCGAGCGACCCGCCCGTGCCGCCCGCCCCGGTCCGCCCGGCGCGGCCCCGGCCCCCGTTCCCGGGAGGCTCAGCCGGCTTCGATCCAGATCCGGTTGTCGTGGAACGGGGCACCGCCCACCGGGGCGACCGGATCGGCTCCGGTCAGGGCGTTGATGCCGATCCCGTCCTCGAACGCCCGGTTCGGCCAGATGCTCTCCACGATCACGACCCCCGGCTGCACCCCGTCGAACCGTTCCACGTGGATGCGGACCCGGCCGCGGTCGTTCCCGAGGGTCGCGAGGTCGCCTTCCGCCAGATCCAGCCGGTCCGCGTCCCGCGGATGGATCATCACGCTCGGCCGCTTTTCGCGGCGGATGGAGGTCGGCGTCTCCGTGAACGAGGAGTTGAGGTAGTGACGGGCGGGGGCGGTCACGAGCCGGAAGGGCATGGCCTCGTTCGCCTCCTCGATGACCGGCCAGTGGTCGGGCAGGCGCGGCATCTCGCCTGCCCCCCCGTTCGGTCCGAACCCGTGGGGCCGCACCGTGCCCCAGTCCGGCGCGAATCGGAACTTCCCGTCCGGGTGCGCGAAGCCGTCGAGGTAGTGGGCCTTGTCGAACGGCGGCTGGCAGTCGATCCAGTGCTCTCGCTCCAGCACCTCGAGCCCCGGCCAGCCGGAGAGGGTCAGCGTCCGGTCGATGATCTCGCGCTCGCTCATCTCGAAGCCCGGGTGCTCGGCGCCGAGCCGCCGCGCAAGCTCGCGAATGACGGAGTGGTTCGGCCGGCATTCCCCGGGGGGTTCGATGATCTTCGGCCCGAGGATGATGTACTGGTGCCCGCCTCCCTGGTAGATGTCGTCGTGCTCGACGAACGTCGTCGCCGGCAGCACGATGTCCGCGACCTCCGCCGTCTCGGTCATGAACTGCTCGTGCACGCAGACGAAGAGGTCCTTGCGGGCGAAGCCTTCGTGGACCAGGCGGAGCTCCGGCGCGACCATCATCGGGTTCGTGTTCTGGATGAGCATCGCGGTCACCGGCGGGCCGTCGCCGAGGTCGCGCCGGTCGCCGGTGAGCACCGGCCCGATCCGCGATTGATCGAGTACCCGGATCCCCGGGTCCCGCACGTCGAGCCCTTCGATGAGCGACCGGTTCCAGTGGTAGATCGCGCCGTTGTTGTGGAAGGCTCCGCCGCCCTCGTGCCGCCACGCGCCCGACACCGCCGCGACGCTGAGGGCCGCGTGCATGTTGACCGCCCCGTTGCGCTGCCGGGAGAACCCGTAGCCGAGCCGGAAGAAGGTCCGGGGGGTGGTGCCGATCATCCGCGCGAGCGTCTCGATCGTCTCGGCCGGGACCCCGGTGATCGCGGACGCCCACTCGGGGGTCCGGGTCGCGAGGTGCGATTCGAGCTCGGCCGGGCAGTCCGTGTAGCGCTCGAGGTACTCCCGGTCCGCGTGTCCCTCCCGGAACAGCACGTGCATGAGCGCGCACGCCAGCGCGCCGTCGGTCCCGGGCCGCACGCACACCAGCAGATCCGCCTGCTTCGCCGTCGCTTGCCGGTACACGTCGATGCACACGATCTTCGCGCCCCGCTCGCGCCGCGCCCTGAGCGCGTGGGTCATCACGTTGACCTGGGTGCTCGCCGCGTTGGTTCCCCAGATGATCACCAGGTCGGACTTCGCCATCTCCCGCGGGTCGGCGCCGGCGAGGCGCCCGGTCCCCGCGATGAACCCGTTCCAGGCGAGGGTGGTGCAGATGGTGGAGTGCTGGCCCGAGTAGCGCATCGCGTGGCGGAGCCGGTGGATCCCGTCCCGCTGCACCAGCCCCATCGTGCCCGCGTAGTAGTAGGGCCAGACGGTCTCCGAGCCGTAGCGCTCGGTCGCCCGCTCGAAGGCGCCCGCCACCTCGTCGAGCGCCTCGTCCCACCCGATCGGGGCGAACGCGCCGCGCGCGGTGCGCCGGAGCGGCCGGGTGAGACGGTCCGGGTGATGGGTCCGCTCCGCGTAGCGCGCCACCTTGCTGCACACCACCCCGGCGGTGTAGTCGTTCGCCGCCGCGCCGCGCACCCGCCCGATCCGCCACGGGTCGAGGCGCTCGATCTCCAGAGCGCACGTCGAAGGGCAGTCGTGGGGGCAGGCGCTGTAGTGGATCTCGGGCGCGGGGACCGCGTTCATGTCGGGCTCCGGTTCGGACAGGGCGGGGGAATGATACGCCATCGCACGGGCGGGCCCGAACGCGGCGCGGGTGCCCCGTCCGGCTCGCCCGCTCCCGCCGTCACTGCGCGCCGGCGGTCAGGGCCCGGGCCATCCGGAACGCGGACTCGCGACCGCCGTAGTAGCCGGGGAGCCGCACGACCGTCCGGTATCCGTGCCGGCGGTAGAAGTCGAGGGCCGTTTCGTTGCCGGTGCGGACCTCCAGCCGCACCTCGCCAATCCCCGCCGTGCGAGCCGCGGTCTCGAGCCGCAGGAGGAGGTCGCGGGCGATCCGCCGCCGCCGGTACAGGGGATGCACCGCAAGCAGGCTCAGATGGGCTCTCTCGTCCTCGAAGCGCATGATGGCGAAGCCGGCGATCTCCGTTCCCCAGCGTCGGGGGGCATCCGCCACCACGACGGTCGTGTTCCGGTCGAGAAGCGCCCGCTGGATGCGGCGCGGGCGCCACGTCCAACGCAGACCATCCTCGACATAGTCCCGTGCCATGCGGGCGATGGTCGTCGCATCCGACACCTGTCCCGCCCGGAGGGTGATGGGAACGTCCCGGGGCTCCATCCGGTTACGATAGTGCATTCGGGCCGACGCACAACAGAAGGGCAGGGGGCGCGGGTGGAAGTCAAGGAAACCGTCATTCGCCGGATGACCCGGCTCGCCGTCGAGCACGGCGCCGTCAACCTCTCGCAGGGGTTTACCGACGAGGCGCCGGTCTTCGACATGGTATGGGGCGGGGTTTCCGCGATGCTCGGCGGAACGCAGGAAGGAGTCGACCGAATCGAGTCGATGACCCTGCGGGAGATCCTGGCCGCGCGCGGGTCCGGCGGCAACTCGCTCGACCTCACCCTGAAGGAGGTCGTCGCCGGCATCCGGAACCCGCGCGATCAGCTCAACCAGTACTCGTTCCCCTTCGGCATTCCGGAGCTCCGGCACGCCATCGCCGACTATACCGAAGACCTCTACGGCGTTCGCCCCGATCCCGAGGAGCAGATCACGGTCGTCCTCGGGGCGAGCGAGGGGATGGCGGTCGCCTTCCGTTCGCTCATGGAACCGGGCGACGGCGTCGTCGTCATGCAGCCCTACCACGAGCTCTACCCGTCGCAGGCCGCGATCTTCGGCCTCGTGCCGAGGTTCGTGACCCTGCGCGAGGACCGCGACGCGGGCACCTGGAGGCTCGACCGCGACGAGCTGCGCGCCGTCGCCGCGGACCCCGCGGTCCGGGCGTTCGTCGTGAACTCGCCCCAGAATCCGACCGGCAAGGTCCTCGACCGGGACGATCTTTCGTTCATCGCGGAGCTTTGCCGGGAGCACGACCTCTTCGCGATCACCGACGAGATCTACGAGCACATCACGTTCGACGGGCACCGCCACCGGTACCTCGCGAGCTTCGACGGGATGGCCGAGCGCACCCTCGTGGTGAACTCGATCTCCAAGACGGGGCGCTCGACGGGCTGGCGGATCGGGTGGGTGATCACGCCGCCGGAGCGCACGAGGCGGCTCCGTGCGGTGCATGACAACCTCGTCGTCCAGGCTCCGACCCCCCTTCAGAAGGGGGCGGTCGACCTGCTCCGCAAGGAGCGGGGGTTCTTCGACGGGATCGCCGGGGACTACCTGCGGAAGCGGGACCTGTTGGTCGAGGGTCTGCGCTCGGTCGGCTTCGCCGCGACGCCTCCCGAGGGCGCCTACTACCTCTTCGCGGACTATCGCAGCGTGCCCGCGCTCGGGGCGATGTCCCCGGTCGACGCGGCCATGCACCTCGTCAGGGAGGTCGGGGTGGCAACGGTGCCGGGGGACAACTTCTATGCCACCGGCAACGACGGGGACCGATACCTCCGGTTCGCCTTCTGCCGGTCGGTGGAGACCCTCGAGGCGGGGATCGAGCGGCTGCGCGCCGCACTCTGACCCCGACTTTCCTCCACGTCTTGCTCGTCAACGCAGCGCGTACTCGGCGGCGAGACCGAGGAATATCGCCCCGCCAAGCCAGTTGTTGTTCATGAAGGCCCGAAAGCAGTCTGCCCGGCCCCGGACGCGAATGAGGTGTTGCTGGTAGAGACCGCAGCACGTCACCGCGACCAGGCCCGCGTACCACGCCGCCCCGAAGTCGAGCTGCCACCCGATCGCGGCGAGCCCCGCGAGGGTGGCGAGCTGGAATGCCCCGACCATCGCACGGTCCGCCCTTCCGAACAGGATCGCGGTCGAGCGCGAGCCGGCCCGGATGTCGTCCGGCCGGTCCGCCATCGCGTACATGGTGTCGTAGGCGACGGCCCAGAACACGTTTGTGAGGAGGAGCGCCCATCCGATGGGCGGGACGGTCCCGGTGACCGCGGCGAACCCCATCGGGATCCCCCAGCCGAAGGCCACCCCGAGCCAGACCTGGGGGAGATGGGTGACCCGCTTCAGGAACGGGTAGACGACCGCAAGGACGGTGGCCGCCGCGGCCAGCGCGACCGTCGTCCAGTTGAGGGTGAGGACCAGGCCGAGCGCCGCGAGCATGAGGACCGCGAAGAGCCCCAGCGCTTCGCGGGGCCGTACCGTCCCGACCGCGAGCGGCCGGTCCCGGGTCCGCTCCACCTGGGGGTCGAGACCCCGGTCCGCGTAGTCGTTGATGACGCAACCGGCCGACCGCATGACCCAGACCCCGAGCACGAACACGGCCAGGATGGCGAGGGGCGGCGGCCCCTCGGCCGCGATCCAGAGCGCCCACAGGGTGGGCCACAGGAGCAGCAGGGCGCCGATGGGCCGGTGCAGTCGCATCAGGCGCGCATACTCGCGGATCCGCGAGGCGCCGGATGGGCCGCTCCCGGCCAGCGAGCGCCCGCCGCCGACCCCCGCCCGGCCCGCCGCCGGACCGGGCCGGTTCATGCGGGCCGGGTGATGCGGCGCACGAGCGGCACCGCCCGCAGCCGCCGGAACACCTGGGCGAGATGGGTGCGCCCGCTCACCTCGATGGTGAACGCCATCTGGGAGTTGATGCCGTCCCGGTCCACGATGCCGACCGCGTCGATGTTGACGTCGAGCCCGGAGATCGCGGACGCGATGGTGGCGAGGATCCCCTTGCGGTTCTCGGCCTCGACGCGGATGTCCACCGGGAACTGCCGCTCGACCTCCGGCGCCCAGTCCACATCGATGCCTTCGTGCTTGGAATCGAGATCGGGAAGGTTTCCGCAGCTCCCGGTATGGACGACGAGGCCACGGCCGGAGCTGAGATAGCCGACGATCCGGTCGCCGGGAATGGGCCGGCAGCACTTTCCGAGGTTGACCACCATGCCCTCGGTGCCGGCGATGAAGATGGGAACCTCGTCCATATCGCGGCCATTGGCCCGGCTCGCGTCCTTGGCCGTCGCCTCCGGGTCCCGGGCGGATACGGCGAGCCGTTTCGCCACCAGCCCGGCGGCCCGCTTGCCGAGACCGATGTCGGCGAAGAGCTCGTCGCGGTTGTCGAGGCGGAACTCCTCGAGGATGTCCCAGCGCCGGCCCTTCGGCAGCTTCCGGAGCGAGAGGTCCTCGCGCCGCAGCGCCTGGTCGAGCAGCCGCCGCCCGAGGTCGATCGCCTCGTCGCGGTGGAGCTTCTTGAGGTACCCGCGGATGTTGGCCCGCGCCTTGCCAGTGACCACGAAGTTGATCCAGGTGGGATCGGGCCGGGCCCGGCGCGAGGTCACGATCTCCACCGTCTGCCCGGTCGCGAGGGGGGTGCGGAGAGAGGCCGGCCGACCGTCGATGCGGGCCGCCTCGCAGGTGTTCCCGATGTCGGTGTGGACCGCGTACGCGAAGTCGACGGGGGTGGCCCCGCGCGCGAGCTCGAGGATCTCTCCGGCCGGGGTGAACACGAACACGGTGTCAGGGAAGAGGTCCACCTTGACGTGCTCGATGAACTCGACCGGATCCCCGGCCGTCTTCTGCATCTCGAGGATCTCCTGCATCCAGGTGCGGGCGCGCCGGTGGGCGACGCTGTTGCGCGCGTTCCCGTCCTTGTACAGGACGTGGGCCGCGATCCCGGACTCCGCGATCTCGTGCATCTCGTTGCTCCGGATCTGCACCTCGATCGGAAGCCCCCGCGGCCCGAACAGCACCGTGTGCAGCGACTGGTAGCCGTTCGCCTTGGGGATGGCGATGTAGTCCTTGAACCGGCCCGGCCTCGGCTTGTAGAGGTTGTGCACGGACCCGAGCACCCGGTAGCACATGTCGACGCTCTCCACCAGGATGCGGATGCCGTACACGTCGAGCACCTGCTCGAGCGGCAGGCGCTTGGCGCGCATCTTCCGGTAGACGCTGTAGATGTGCTTCTCGCGACCGAGCACCCGCGCCGCGAGCCCTTCCTGGCGGAGCCTTCGCCGAATGGCGGTCTGCACGTTCTTGACCGCCCGCTTGCGGTTGCCCCGGGTCCGCCTGAGCTCGCCCTGGATCACCCGGTAGCGGTTGGGGTAGAGGGCCCGGAAGCCGAGGTCCTCGAGCTCCTCCTTCACGTGGTTGAGGCCGAGCCGGATGGCGATGGGGGCGTAGATCTCGAGGGTCTCGCGCGCGATCCGCTGCCGCCGGTTGGTGGGGAGGGCGTCGATCGTGCGCATGTTGTGGAGACGGTCCGCGAGCTTGACGAGCATGACGCGCACGTCGTCGGTCATCGCGAGCAGCATCTTGCGGTAGTTCTCGGCCTGCACGACGTCCCGCGACGCCGCCTCGATTTGGGACAGCTTGGTCACGCCGTCCACGAGGTGGGCCACGTCCTTTCCGAAGTCCCTGGCGATGCGCTCTTTGCCGATCGACGTGTCTTCCATCACGTCGTGGAGCATCCCCGCGATGACGCTCTCGGTGTCGAGGCGCATGCCGACGAGCACGCGTGCGACCTCGACGGGGTGGGTGATGTAGGGGTCCCCGGTCGCGCGCTGCTGTCCGCGGTGGGCTTCCGCCCCGAGGAGGTAGGCCCGGTAGATGGCCTCTACCTGGCGGCGGTCCAGGTAGGTCCGGGCCTGATCGCAGAGATCGGAGATCGGAGCCACGTGGTCGCGCTCCCGGGGCCGGGGTCAGTCACTCTCGGCCAAGGGCGCATCGAGCCCTCCGCTCGACCGTCCCTCGTCCTGCTCGTCGCCGGCATCGTCGGCCGCCCCGAGCTCGGCCTCCGCCTCCTCCGCCGCCGCTTCGGCGTCCGCCACGCCCTCCGGCTCTTCCTCCTCGTCCTCTCCGTCCGCGTCCCCCATGAGAAGGGCGGCGAGCTCCTCGTCGGTGCCGGTGGGGCCGGACTCCGGCTCGGGCTTGCCCAGCATGTCCACCGGGATCGCTTCCTGGACTTTCAGGTATTCGAGGTCGATGAGGCCTTCGGCGATCTCGCGAAGGGCGATCACGGTCGGCTTGTCGTTCTCCCGCTCGACGAACGGAGCCCGACCGAGGGTGAGGTCGCGCGCCCGCCGCGCGGCGAGCACCACGAGGTCGAATCGGTTCGGGATCTTGTCGAGACAGTCCTCGACGGTGACTCGGGCCATGGAGAGGAACCTCCGGAAAGGGAAAAGAGGCGAATTTTAGCCCGCATCGCACCTCACCCCCAAGCGCCGGGCCGGGCCGCCCAGGGCGGATGCGTTCTTTGACTGTTTGTGCTGCCTGACAATGAGTTGACGGCGATTCTGGACATCTCCGCCACGTTCCGCTATAGGTACTGTGAGGCGAGCGTGGGGACGGGCAGGCGTTGGCGGTTCTTTCGGAGG
>JAJECB010000109.1 GCA_022822245.1 Gammaproteobacteria bacterium | reverse complement strand
CGTCTCGGGAGGCTCCGCCATCCGCTCCCGGCGCCAGCCCGCCAGGTCCGGCACCAGGATGTCCTCGCCAAGGTGCAGCTCCGGCTCGTCGAGGATCCACCAACCACCAGGGCCCCCGCGGCCCTTGCCGAACGGCGAGGTGAGTTCGTCTCCGAGGTGTGACGCTGCGATCGTATGAAGCGGCGCCGGCCGAGGGTGCGTGTGGAACGTGCCGTTGATGATCTCGGCGACCAGGTGCGCGGGCGCGTCGAGCACGTCCTGGTAGGTTGCCCTGTCCCGGACGAGTGCTTCGCTTCGGGATGCGGCCATCTGGTGTCTCCTGTTCCGCGTTTCGATCCTACGCCCACACCCGGCTCACGAGCTCGCGCGCCTCGGCCCCGATCGCCGTCGTGTAGATGGCGGTGGTGGTCAGCGAGGCGTGCCCCAGGACCGCAGCGACGGTCGGGAGCGGGACCCCCGGCCGTCACCGCCGCGACGCCGTAGCTGTGCCGAACCCCCCGGGGGCACGCCTGCGGGCCCTTGATGCAGGCCGTTCGCATGATGGCCCCGACCTGCCGGTTCGCCGTTTGCGGACCGTGCGTGCGGGAGAAACGGTCTACTGACATAAGGCATTGCAGAAGTCCTATTCGGAATCAGGTTCGCGCAGAGGCCGGAGTTCTCCGCGCGCGACGGCCTCGGGGATGGTGAAGGCGTATCGGCCGAGGAAATTGATGTGTCGATGAACCAGAGGGGAGATGCGCGCGAGGTCGGCCGGATTCGACAGTCTCGACGCGAAGCTCGCGCGGATCGGCTACACGCCCAAGGCCCTGGCCGAACGGTTCGATGCGCACCCGGCGGAGATCCGGCGCTTCCTGAGCGGGAGGCTGGACCCGGAGCGAACCGCAGAGCTCGGCGCGGCCTTGCGCGACGCCGGCATTCCGACCTGAGAGACCTTGTTCGCAGCTAATGTGAGTACGGGCCGATGATTGCAAGTCCGTCGCAGATATTGTGAGCACGTTCGCACGGAGCGTGAGTATTCGGGCTCCGTCAGTCGCAAATAATCCGAGCAGAAACCGCGGATGTTTGCGAGCAGGACGCTCGATGATTGCAAGCAACTACAGATAGGAATCTACCGGACGAGGGGGCGCCGCCCTTGTCCCATTGCGCCGAGGGGCGGATTCAGGCGGTCTGGCGGGCGGTGATGGCGTCGCGGAGGACGAGGAGCTGCTCTTCGACTCTCGCCAGCCGTTCCCCGATCTCCGATACGCGCGCTTCCAGGCTCGTGAACCGCCCGTCGTGGGAGGTGAACCGGGAGTCGGTTCGCTCCTCGGAGCGACGGAGGTCGTTCCTCACCCGTGCTTCGGACTCCCGGATCTCCTGTCTCGTCCGCTCCTCGGATTCCCGGGTCTCCTGTCTACAGTGTTGCACGTCCTGGCGCAGCCGCTCCTCCATCCGGCGGAGGATGTGGAACATCAACGCGGCGAGGGCGACGCCGACCCCGAGGAGAGCGACACCGACCCCGAGGATGGCGACGAGTTCGGGAGACATGGGTTCGTTCCATCTTCCCTGATTCGGTTGACGGAATGATACGCCCTTCGGCGTGTCCCCGCGTCGGCTGGAGAGGAGATGGGGCGTAAGGAATTCGCTCGTCTGGAAGGCGCAAATCTCGCATGCCGGCTCGACGAAGCACAGGCGACGCCGACGGGTACCCTCCCGGCCGGGAGACGCGGACTTCGCCTCGCTTCGGACGGCGGAGGATCACGTGCCGGCCCAGACCTCGCGGAAGAGACGGTGCCAGTTTCCGCCCATGATCTTCTCGACCCGAGCCGCGCTCCAGCCGCGGCGCAGCATCGCGTCCGTCAGGTTCGGGTAGTCGGCGAGGGTCTCGAGGCCCTTCGGCCCCGGCGGGATCCGTCTCACGCCCGGGATCAGGTTCCGGCCGATGCCCTTGTCCCGCCCGAGCCACTCGAAGAACCCGACGTCCTGGCCCTCCGTGAAGTCCGTTCCGAGGCCGACGTGGTCCTCGCCAGCGACGTCGATGACGTGCTCGAACACCTCGACGCACTGCTCGACGGTGGTGTCGTCGTGCCACGGGAGGAACGGGGTGTAGGTCGCGACCCCGACGAACCCGCCCCGCCCGGCGATGAGGCGCATCTCGTCGTCGGTCTTGTTCCGGGGGTGGTCGAGGAAGGCGATGGGGCAGCAGTGGGTGAAGGCGACGGGCATCGCGGAGTGGCGGATCGCGTCCTCCGTCGTCTTCGCCCCGACGTGGGAGAGGTCGACCAGCACCCCGACCCGGTTCATCTCGTCGATGACGTCGCGCCCGAAGTCCGAGAGCCCGCCGTCGCGCGACTCCCAGCACCCGCTCCCGACGAGGTTCTGGGTGTTGTAGGTGAGCTGCATGACCCGCACCCCGAGGGCCGCGAAGATCTCCACGAAGTCCGCCCGGTCCTCGAGGGCCGAGGTGTTCTGCCAGCCGAGGACGATCCCGACCCGCCCCTCGCGCTTCGCCCGCTCGATGTCGTCCGCCGAGTGCACCTGGGTGATGAGGTCGTCGTGCTCGCGGAACCAGCCCTGCCACTCGGCGATGTTCTCCATCGTCCCCCGGAAGCCTTCCCACACCGAGCAGGTGCAGTTGACGGCGGTGAGCCCGCCCCGGTGCATCGCCTCGAAGACGGCGCGGCTCCACCGGCTGATGACGAGGCCGTCGATGATGATCGCGTCGTCGTGCAGTTTCCGTGATTCGTTCATGTTCTCCACTATCCGATGCAACTGTCGGGTCTCGAAGCCGTCACGCGACGGCTGGTGTGCCGATCCACTGCCGTTCGGGGCTCGGTGGCCCATGGCTCGTTGTCGGCGGACTGCGCTTTGCCAATCCGACCTGCCAAGGGCCGGTCGCCCCATTTTGCTGGATCAGGCTTCGCGGGTCCCACCTCCCGTCGCCCGTGCGATGGGTTCCGTGTCGCGAAGTCGTTGGCCGTGGGCTCAGTAGGTCTCGAACATGCGGCGGATCTCGTCGCGGTCCCCGGTCTCGCGCAGGGCCAGCATGAGCAGGACCCGCGCCTTCCAGGGGGTGAGGTTGTCCGCGACGATGGGGTCGGGAAGCTGCTGGTCGCCGGCGAGGGCGGGCACCCGGCCGCTCCCCACCCGGCTCGACTGGACGAGCACGACCCCCGCCTCGTGGGCGCGCCCGAGGGCGCGGACCTGGCCCTTCGTGTTGAGCCCGGGGGCGAAGCCCGCGACGACGATGCCCTTCGCCCCGGCCGCCGTGAACGCGTCGATGTCGGTGCCGTCCGCCCCCGCGTACGAGAGGCTCACGTCGACCCGCGGAAGCTCGCCCGCGGTCGCGCCCCGCACGTCGAACTCGGTGTCGGGCGCGCGCCGGCGCGCCGGCCGGCGATAGATCGCGACCCCGTCCGCGTCGGCGTGCCCGAGCGCGCCGAAGTCGGGGGTGCGGAAGGTCTGGAGGCGCTGGGTCGAAGTCTTGGCGACCTCGCGCGCGGCGTGGATCTCGTCGTTCAGCATGACGAGCACCCCGAGACCCCGCGCCGCCTCGCTCCCCGCCACCCGGAGCGCGTTGACGATGTTGAGAAACGCGTCTGTGCTCAAGCCGCTTGCCGGACGCTGCGCCCCGGTCACCACCACCGGGAGGTCGACCTTGAGGACGAGTCCGAGGAAGTACGCGGTCTCTTCCAGGGTGGCGGTGCCGTGGGTGAGGACGATGCCGTCGAGTCGACGGTCCTCTTCGGCGAGCGAGTGGATCCGCTCACCCAGCTCGAGCCAGTGCGAGGGCTCGATCGAGGTGCTCGGGAGGGCCGCGTAGGGGACCGGGACGACCTCGGCCACCCGCTCCGCCTCCGGCACCCGGGCGAGCAGCTCGTGCACGTCGTACATGGTCTTGTTGGTGATGTACTCCATGAGCTCGAGACTGTGCCGGCCGACCGCCGAGATGGTGCCGCCGGTGCCGATGACCGCGATCCGGGGGAGGGATGTGGATGACGTCATGCTCGGAAATCCAATCGGTTGAGGAACGGTTCGAAGAAGTGCCGGGGGGCTCCGGGGACGCGGGACAGGGCAGGGCGGGGGAGGGTGGAGCGGGGCACTTCGCGACCCGGCCGGAACCGGGATCGGCCGTTGCGAGCCCGTTGCGCGAGCGCGTCGGGTCGCCCGCCCGCGGCTCTCCGCGCCGCGTCCGCGTTCAGTCCGCCGCCTGCGCCGCGGCCGCCGCTTGGGTCCCCTCGCCGCCCGCGATCGCCCCCTCGGCGTGGAGGGTCGCGATCTCCTCGGCCGAGAAGCCCCAGTCCGCGAGGGCCTCGTCGGTGTGCTCGCCGCGGTGCGCGGGCGGTCGCTGGATGGCAGGCGCAGTGCGGCTGAATCGGGGAGCGGGCGCGGGCTGGACCACCCCGTCCACCTCGACGAACGTCTCCCGGGCCCGGTTGTGGGGGTGGGCGGGGGCCTCGGCGAGCGAGAGCACCGGCGCGAAGCAGACGTCGCTCCCCTCCATGATCTCGCACCACTCGTCGCGGGTCTTCGTCCGGAAGACGGCTGCGAATCGGTCCGTCGTGTCCGGCCACTTCGTCCGGTCGAACTGCTCGGGAAGGGAGGCGGGGTCCACCCCGGTCCGTTCAAGGAGCTCCGCGTAGAACTTGTCCTCGATGGACCCGATCGAGACGTGCTTGCCGTCCTTCGTCTCGTACACCGTGTAGAAGTGGCTGCCGCCGTCGACCGCGTTGCGTCCTCGTTCGTCCTCCCACGCGCCGGCCGCGAACATGCCGTACACCATCGTCATGAGGGAGGCGGAGCCGTCGGTCATCGCGGAGTCGACCACCTGGCCCTGGCCCGAGCGCTGCGCTTCGAGCAGGCCGCACACCATGCCGAACGCGAGGTAGAGCCCGCCGCCGCCGAAGTCGCCGACGAGATTGAGGGCGGGGACGGGGGGACCGCCCCGCGAGCCGACCGCGTGCAGCGCGCCGGTGAGGGCGATGTAGTTGATGTCGTGCCCGGCCGCGTGAGCGATGGGTCCTTCCTGGCCCCAGCCCGTCATCCGGCCGTAGACGAGGCGGGGGTTGTGCGCGAGGCATTCGTCGGGGCCGATGCCGAGCCGCTCGGTCACCCCGGGGCGGAATCCCTCGATGAGTCCGTCCGCCTCCGCCACGAGCCGGAGCACCGCCTCGCGCCCGGCCTCGGTCTTCATGTCGACGGCGACGGAGCGCCGCCCCCGGTTGAGGAGGTCGTAGCGCGGGTCGCGCTTCATCCCGAGCCCCGAATCCGCCACCCGGTCCACCCGGATGACGTCCGCGCCCATGTCCGAGAGCATCATCGCGCACATCGGCCCCGGGCCGATGCCCGCCAGCTCCACGATCCGGAAGCCTGCGAGCGGTCCCATCCCCGTCCTCTCCTGCTGCTGCATCCAAGGGGGCTGCGATGGTACATCAAGCTCCGGAGCGCCGACCGGCCGGGTCGTGCGCTCGTTCGAGGCTATCGCGTCCGCCGGGCGAGGCGGCGGCAAGGGGCAAGGGGGCGGGGCGGGGGCGGAATCCGCTCCCGCGGAACCGCGGGGCGGGCGGGGGGCCGGTCCGGTCAGTCCGAATCGCGCTGGCAGTCGGAGCAGATGCCGTGGATGACGAGGCTGTGGTCGGTCATCGCGAAGCCGTTCTCGGCCGCGATCCTCCTCTGCCGCTCCTCGATGACGTCATCGACGAACTCGGTCACGCGGTTGCACCGCACGCACACGAGGTGGTCGTGGTGCTCGCCGGCCGCGAGCTCGAAGACCGCCGATCCGCCGTCGAAGTTGTGGCGAATGACGAGCCCCGCCTGCTCGAACTGGGTGAGCACCCGGTACACGGTCGCGAGCCCGATGGACTCTCCGCCCGCCCGGAGGCGGTCGTAGACATCCTCCGCGCTCACGTGCAGGTCGGCGCTGTCTTCGAGAATCTCGAGGATTCGAAGGCGGGGGAGGGTGGCCTTGAGCCCTGCGCGCTTCAGGTCCGCATTCTGCACGTCGTGCTCCTCGGAACGCGAATCGCGACACAACAGGGTGACACCGGAAGGGGGTGATGGCAAGTTGGAAACAAGGTTGCGAATATGAATCTTTCTCGTTTAGACTCGCGCGCCGCCTCCCCTCTCGGAGGCGGCAATCCGTGGGAGAGTCACGGCATCACGCTCGTTGCGCACGGTTCAAGTTGCCATTGACAAGCTCGATCACCCATGAGGTTCGGGGGGAACGCAGGCGCTCCGGGGTTCTCGGCGCCCCTCCCGGGAGATGGGCATCCTTGACCGCGCGCAGTGCGGACGGGGGAGGCGTCCGTGCCGCGGCACGGCCACCCGGCTCGGGGCCGTGCTCCGCGGAGGCAGCGCGTGCGGCAAGCCCGCGCTCCGAGCGGACGCCGAACCCGCGTTCGGGGTCGGACCATGGACGCCCGGGCTTCCTGCCCGTGCGTACCTCGGTTGATTCTCGGGGCTTTCCCAGCCCTTCGCCCGGCGTGCTTCCGACCGCCGCTCGCGCGCTCCCGACACATCGGCTCGCACCGAGGGTGACGTGACCGCCCTCGCAGCCGCCGCCCGCCGCGCCGCCAGGCCACCCGCCTTCGACGGGTGGACGGCGGGCGCCGTCGCCATCGCCGCCCTCGTCGCGGTGCCCCTCGCCGCCATCGCCTGGCGGGCCCTCGATCCGTCCGACGACACCTGGCGCCACCTCGCCGCCACCGTCCTCCCGACCTACGTCTCGAACACCGTGTGGCTGATGCTTGGCGTCGGGCTCGGCACCATCGTCCTCGGGACGAGCACCGCCTGGCTGGTGACCATGTACCGCTTTCCGGGGCGCCGGGTCCTCTCCTTCGCGCTCCTCCTGCCGCTCGCGGTGCCGAGCTACGTCCTCGCCTTCGTCATCACCGACCAGCTCGAGTACGCGGGGCCGGTCCAGGGCGTGCTCCGCGAGGCCTTCGGCTGGACCTCCGCCCGCGACTACTGGTTCCCCGAGATCCGTTCCCTCGGCGGGGCCGCGATCGTGCTGTCGCTCGTGCTCTACCCCTACGTCTACCTGCTCGCAAGGGCCGCCTTCATCGAGCAGTGCTTCTGCCTGTTCGAGGCGAGCCGCACCCTCGGGCGCGGGCCGGCCCGCAGCTTCCTCCGCATCGCCCTGCCGATGGCGCGCCCGGGCATCGCGGTCGGGGTCGCGCTCGCCCTCATGGAGACCCTCAACGAGTTCGGGACCGTGGACTTCTTCGCGGTCCCCACGTTCACGGCCGGGATCTTCGACGTCTGGCTCAACATGGACAGCCCGGCCGGTGCCTCGCAGCTCGCGATCGCCCTCGTCGCGTTCACCCTCGCCCTGCTTGCCCTCGAGCGCCGGGCCCGGCACCGGGGCCGGGTCCACGCGACCACCACCCGGGTGCGCGGGCTCCCGGAATACCCCCTTTCCCGTGCCGCCGGGGCCGCGGCCCTCGCGTGGTGCGCGCTGCCGGTCCTCCTCGGGTTCGGTCTTCCCGCCGCGGTCCTCGCGGGCTACGTGATCGAGTTCCACGAGGCGGCGCTCGCCCGCGAGTACCTCGCCCTCGCGGGCAACAGCCTCAAGCTCGCCCTGGCGGCAGCGGTGGTCACGACCGCCCTCGGCCTCGTCCTCGCCTACGGGGTGCGGCTCTCCCGGCGCCCCGCGATGCGGGGCATGGCGGAGGCGGCCACCGTCGGCTACGCGGTACCGGGAGCGGTCCTCGCGGTGGGCTTCCTCTACCCGTTCGGCGCCTTCGACAACACGGTGGACGCGCTCTCGCGGGACCTCTTCGGCATCCCGACCGGCCTGGTCCTCAGCGGGACCGTCGCGGGGCTCGTCCTCGGCTACTCGGCCCGGTTCCTTTCGCTCTCCTACCGGACCCTCGACGCGGGTCTCGGGCGCGTCACCCCGAGCATCGAAGGCGCCGCCCGCACGCTTGGCTCGGGGCCCGGCGCGGCCCTGCGGCGGGTCCATCTCCCGCTCGTCCGGCCGAGCCTCCTCGTCGCGACCCTCCTCGTCTTCGTCGATACCATGAAGGAGCTGCCGCTCACCCTGCTCATGCGGCCGTTCGACTTCGAGACCCTCGCGACCTTCGTGTACCAGCTCGCCTCCGACGAGCTCCTCGAGGAGTGCGCGCTCGGGGCGCTCACCATCGTGGCCGCGGGCGTCCTCCCGGTGGCCCTCATCAGTCGCACCATCACCCGCGCCCGACCCGGACACCGGTCGGGCTGAGCACGGCCGGCGGGCGGCGGAGCGGTCCATGTCGGGCCTGACGTTCGAGGGCGTGTCGCACCGCTACGGGTCGGTCCTCGCCGTCGATTCGGTGGACCTCGAGTTCCGGTCCGGGGAGACCATCTGCCTGCTCGGCCCCTCCGGGTGCGGGAAGAGCACCCTGCTCCGGCTCGCCGCGGGCCTCGAAACGATCCAGGACGGAAGCATCGCGATCGGGGGGCGGACGGTCGCGGCGGCCGGGCTCCATCCGCAGGTCCCCCCCGAGGCGCGTGGCGTGGGGCTCGTGTTTCAGGACTATGCCCTCTTCCCTCATCTCACGGTGACCGAGAACATCCGCTACGGCCTGCCCGGAGGCCGCGCGGAGGGGGAGGAGCGGGCGCGGCACATCCTCGCCGACCTCGGCATGTCGGACCTCGCCGGGCGCTATCCGCACGCCCTTTCCGGCGGCCAGCAGCAGCGGGTCGCGCTCCTCCGGGCGCTTGCCCCGAATCCCCGGGTGATGCTCCTTGACGAGCCGTTCTCCACCCTCGACGAGCACCTGCGGCACGAGGTCCGGATGGAGACCATGAGTCTCCTCGCCCGAAGCGACTCGGTGACCGTCCTCGTCACCCACGACGCCGAGGAAGCGATGCTCCTCGCGGACCGAATCGTGGTGATGCGCGAGGGGCGCATCGTGCAGGACGCGACGCCGGACGAGATCTACGCCCGCCCCTCGGATCTCTTCACCGTGCGGCTCTTCGGCCCCGTCAACCGGTACCAGGGGACGGTCCGCGCCGGGTCGGTGTCGACCCCCCTCGGGACGGTCGCGGCCCCCGGCCTCGCGGAGTCGAGCCGGGTGGACGTCGCGTTCCGGGCGGACGGGATCGAGCTCGGGGACCCGTCCTCGGCCGGCGAGGACGGGATCCGGGTTCAGGTGCGTTCGGTCCGCCGGCTCGGGGTCTGGACCCTCGTGCTCATGACCCCCCTCGACCGTACCCGGGAGGCGCGCGGAGCGGCGGAAGGCGCGGAGTCGGTCTCCATCCAGGCCCGGATGCCGGGCACCGCCCCCATCGCGTCCGGGGACCGGCTCGCCCTGCGGGCCCGCCCCGAGCACACCTTCGTGTTCCCGGCTGGACCGGCTGCCGGCGCACCCGTGCGCGAACGCGTGTCGCGAAGCCGGTAGGTCGGATCCGCGAAGCGAAATCCGACATTCGCGGCAAGTCCCGCCCGCCTCCGCCTCGCGATCCCGGTCAGGCTCCGGACGGCTACTCCGGCCGTGGGATGCCGTACACGTCCGCGTCGGGGTGGAACGCGAGCCAGGCGAATGCGAAGTGGTCTCCCCGCGAGCGCGGCTCGAGGCGGCTCCCCGCGAGCGGACCCTCCACTGCCTCGCCGAACAGGTTCCAGACCGAGCCGGTGCCGGCGTCGGCGACGCGCCCTTCGCGAACCTCGAACTCGAGCACCCGCTCGCCCTGCCGGCGCGAGTAGGCGGCCGCGGACGGAATTCGGCGCGAGTCGGCGATGGTCCTCTCGTCGAGCACGGACAGGGTGCCACTGCGGCTCATCACCACCACCGGCTCTCCCCCCACTTCGTCGTTGATGACCGGTTCGTCGGTGAACGCCCCGAACGGATAGATCCGCTCCGCGTCCCCCGCGATCACGTGCAGGACGCGCTCCATCGCGGGGAGGCGCGGGTCGGGCTTGTCGCGGAAGAGGAAGGGCTGGGTCGCGGAGTCGTAGCCCGAGTAGGGATTGGAGCCGTAGGAGCGGGTGTGCCCGGTCTCGCGCGAGAGCACGGAACCGTTCGGAAACGCGGCGCGGAAGTCGCTCCACGCGACGATGGCGGCGGGGAGGCGCGCGAGCTCGCGCCCCGCGTGCTCACCGACGAGGCCCTCGCCGGTGAGCTGCTGCCACCAGGTCTCGGTCTGCCGGTCGTACATGACGAGGTCGCTCAAGCGAAGCCGCCCCGTCGTCCCGAAGTCGAGCACCACTCCGTCGAGGCGGCGGTCGAAGACGATCGCGGAGTTGCAGAGCGGGCAGAACGTGACCGAGATCGGGACGCCGCCCAGCTCGTCGTTCGCGATCTCGTGCCAGATGAGGATCTGGAGCGGGTAGGCGCGGGCCTCGCCGCCCAGCTCGACGGCGATGACCGGCTCGTCCGGGTCGAGCCACTCCGTGGCCTCCTCCGCCGTCGCGTAGCGGGGGCGGTCGATGGCCGGGATCCCGTCCCGCGGGGGGCCGCCGGACATGATCTCCGAGAGGTCCACGGTCCGCTTCTCGAAGTCGGTCTTCGGAAACTCCCAGGCGGGAAACTGCCTCTCGGCGCGTGCCGGCACGGCGAGAGACGCGAGGGCGGTGAGCAGAGCGGCGGCAACGAGAAAGACCGCGGTGCCCGGACGGGCGGCCGCCGGTCGGTATCGCCGGGACTCGGCGGGGGCGTTGGTCGTCGGGCTTGTGGCGTTCATCCTCGTTCTCCCCCTCTTGCTCGCGTAGTCTGCTGAAGTACCTGCGAAGACACGGCAGTGGGGCGTCTCGACCTGCGCCGGGGGCCTCGACCGGCCGGTCCGTGCGCCCCGGCGAGGCAGGACGGGGGCACGGGCGCTCCGGCCGCCCGCCCGCTCAGGCGGCGGGCCGAACGCGGGTCTCCGAGAGCCCCGGCACCCGGCCGGCCGGCACGTAGACGAATCCGTCGAAGAGGCGGCGCTGGGTGCGTCGCACGGAGGCGTGATCGGCGTGCCAACCCCCGCCCCCGACCCTGGTGCGCCGCACCGCGGCGGCGGCGGAGATGACCCCGGACGGGCTGATGAGCCGGATCCGCCCGCCGCGGTCCGTGTCCCGCGCTCCGGCACCGGCCGCCGTCCGGGCCACCACCGTTCCCTCAATCGCGGCGGCGACCGCGAACCCGAGCACCCCGGTGAGGGGGAGGGCGCGATGCACGTTGCCCATCGAGACCATGCGCGCGGTGAGGTCGCCCTCGGCGGCTCCGACGTGCTCCCCGCTCAGCGTCGTCGCGGGCCGGGGCGGGGCGGCGATGCCGACCTTGGGCGCGCTCGGAAACCGGGAGGACGCCTCGGCCGGGTCCGCCGCGATTCCCATCGCGACCGCGGCCGCGGCGCGAATGCGCTCGAGCCGCTCCATCACCTCGGCGCGGGCATCGAGGGCGGCCGGCATCTCCGTTGCGGTGATCCCGACGTCGCTCGCGCCGACGAACACGAACGCGTTGGCCGCGTCGACCAGCGAGACCGGAACCGTTCCCGCGCCTTCGACCTCGAGGTGGTCGAGCACGTTCCCGGTGGGGAGGAGCGCGCCGGTGCCCGCGCCGCCCGGGTCGAGGAACTCCAGGTCCACCGGGGCGCCCGTGCCCGGCACGCCGGGAATCGCCGTGTCTCCGTCGACCGCGGCGCGGCCGTCCTCCACCGGGAAGCGGGACCGGACGAGCTTGCCGGTGTTGGTGTTGTGGATGACGACGACGCCTTCGGGTCCGGGCGCGTCCACCAGTCCCTCGTCCACGGCGAACGGGCCGATGGCCGACGACATGTTCCCGCAGTTGCCGCTCCAGTCGACGTGGGGACGGTCCACCGCGACCTGGCCGAACGTGTAGTCCACGTCCGCGTCCGGGCGCGACGGTGGCCCGACGATGCAGACCTTGGAGAGCGACGAGATGCCGCCGCCCATGCCGTCGAGCTGGCGGCCGTAGGGGTCCGGGCTCCCGAGGGCGGCGATGAACAGGCGTTCCCGGAGCGCCTCGTCGTCGG
>JAJECB010000208.1 GCA_022822245.1 Gammaproteobacteria bacterium | reverse complement strand
GCCCACCGGCCCCGCTACCTGCTCTCCGGGCTGCTCGAATGCGGCGCGTGCGGCGGCTCCTACGCGATGCGCGGCCAGGGCCGCTATGGCTGCTCCAACCACGTCATGACGGCATCGTGCGCCAACAGCCGGAGCATCCGGCGCGTCGAGATCAAGGAGCGGGTCATGGCGGGCCTCAGGGAGAAGCTGATGGCGCCCGAGGCCGCCGCCGAGGCGATGAAGGCGTATGCCGAGGAGACCAACCGGCTCAACCGGGAGCGCCGCGCATCGGGCGCGACCGACCGCAAGGAGCTGGCCGGGATCGAGAAGAAGATCGCGTCGATGCTCGACGCCATCGAGGAGGGCGGCTATGTGCGGGGCATGTCCGACCGGCTCCGCGAGCTTGAGGCCCGCCAGGACGAGATCAACGAGCGGCTGTCAGCCGCTCCGGTCGATCTACCGGACATCCACCCGAACATCGCCGGCGTCTACCGCCGCAAGGTGGAGCGGCTCGCCGACGCGCTGGCTGACCCCCGGCGCGAAGCGCGGCGAGTTGCACGCCGCGCTCCATGGCGACCTCGGCACCATCCTCGAATGGGCCGGAAACGGCAGGGCGAAGGGAGCGACCGACACTCCCAGATCGGGAATGTCGGTCTCGGTGGTAGCGGGGGCCGGCTTCACGAACGCCCGATCGACCTCGAGGACGACGGTTCGGTTCGCATGGGTCCGCGGTACCGCGAACGCCGACACGGATCCGGGGTAGCCCCCCGGAAACTCGGCACGCTCCGATGGGCGCCGCCGCTCACCGCCGATCCGGTGGTCACGACGGCCAGCCTCGACCGGCTCCGGCACCATTGCCGTGTGGTCAACCCAAGCGGCGTGGCCAAGGGCGGCGAGACATCGGGCAAGCCAACCGCACGTGGCAACGATCCGGTCCGTCACGAGCGAAGGACACCCGTACGTAGCGGCAGGTGCGCCGGCCAACGCGCGAGTCCGCACGCCGCCTCACACGTGTCCGGGGGCGGACTGCCCTCACGTGCTGACACCGACCACTCCGGAGGCCCCCGGCTGGCTCCGCACTGGTTCCTCTCTCCGGCACCAGGGCGCACTATTCCACTACGCACCCGTCCAGGCGTAGCCCCTCGCCGGCTTCAACCGACCCGCGAATCCTCCCCCGGGGTATCTCGGCGGAGGGGCAGCGCTGGCCCCCTCCACGCGGCCAGCCGGTGCACTTGCGGGGGCACTACGCCGGTAGAGGTTGAACAGGGTCCGCATCCTTCACGGACGCCGGAGAACATCGGGGGCGAAGAGGGGCGCGGATTCGGAGTCTCGGCGTAGCCGGCAGGCGGGCGGTGGAACTCGCCGAGGCGCGGTCGGGCAGTATGCTCGCGCTCCACCCCGGGTCAGTGAGAGGAAACAGTCGTTCGGAAAGGGAAAGGGGGGCCGAAGCCCCCCTTTCCGGTCTTCGCTCCGAAGAGCGATGTTTTGCGGTGCCCCTAGTTGTCCGTGTAAACCACGGTGTCGGTGGATCCGTCCGACTTGTTGACCGTGACGGTGGCGACATCGATCATGCTCGGCTCGGCCTCCACGATTATGGTCGCGGCAGCGCGGGAACCGCCAGTGAGCGTCACGATGTCGCTCGTCCGCTTCATCGTGGTCCCGGCCGGCAGCATACCTTCCATCGACGGGGGGGCAGCCATGACTTCACCTTCCGGCGTGAACTCGATTTCGTACCTGGCTTCGCCACCCCGGTTCACGAGGACGAGGCGCTGGTTGTAGCCGTCGTACGTCGTGACGTATGGAATTCGGACCGTCGTGCCGTTGCGCTCGACCATGCCGAGGGTCTGCTCCATGGGCATCGGGCCGATCGCCGCGTCCGCGATTTTCTGGTACGAACCCATCGCGGTGTATGCGCTCGTTGCCGGGATCCGCATCGCATCCTCGGCCTCGGGATCGATCATGATGCAAAGGTACTGTGCCGCGGTGAAGGCCGTCACGTTCAACGCCATGGTGGTACCCATGACCATGTCGCCGTCCATCATACGAATGTCGGTCTCGGCCGAAGCCTCGTCGGTATCGCTATTCGTACCGTCGACATGCTCGTCGGTGGTGGCGGCGCCGCAGTCGGTATCGCCGTGCAGGAACACCTTGCTCGTGAAGGAGAAGTCGCCCGAGAAGGTAACGGAACTGTCCGGCACGGCAGGGGTGCCTGAGGTGCCGGTGCTCATGAGCTCCGTCATGGCGGCGACAGCGGCCCCGGTGGTTGCCGAATAAAGCGTATCCTTGTATCCCACCATGAGGGTTCCGAGCGAGGCGGTGGTCCGTCCTTTCAGAAACCGCATGAACCCGTCCGCCGCGACATCGGCCGTCGGATTCATCGCCATCGACACTTCGTTCAGCGCCGGCGCGATCTTGATGACGTTCCCACTGTGCTCTTCGGTTCCATCGACCCCGTCGATACCCAGATCTGCAAGCGTCTGGTTCGTCATGGTCAACGTGGCGCTGCCTCCTGCTGCTGAAACTGCGTAGTTGGCAGTCAATGTGAGGATTGCAGTCGAAGCGTCAATCACTCCGTCCGACGACAACCGGAACAACACCATGTCGTCTCCAGCCGCTCCCCCCACGACCGTTCTGAAGGAGCCAGTACCCGCCCCCGCCAGAGAGGCGGCGGACTGGAACACCATGCCATCCAGCGTGACCGACACAAGGTAGCTGTCCCCGGGGTTCGCCCCAACGTCGGCCGGCGCGGAGAGAACGACCGTATCGGTGATGTTGTAGTAGATCGTCGAGTCGCCATCTACCTCGGTCGTCGCAGTCGACAACAGTGTTTCCGCAGCGTAGGTGTAGCTGCTTTCCGCCGTCATGAGCGTCGCCCTGTCACCCGGCGTCGTATCCGCTATCTTCAACGCGTAAGCCGCGGTAGACCCCAGCATGGCCGCCGAACCCAGCGTGGCTGCGGCAGCAATCCCAAGAAGTTTGTTTCTGAACATTGTCCAGTGCTCCCGTTCAAGTCGAATGTCCGTGTGGATCAGTGCCGAAGCAGCCGTTTGACCCAGGTCCTTCAGCTCCATGTGTGCCTCATGTCGTGCGGCTACGGCAGATTGTCCACGGTGCGAGAGGATTGTCAACCCCTCCGCGAGTGCGGCGGCTGAGCTTTATCCCAAGTGTCCGCGTGACCCAACCGGGAACCTCCACTACCCACCTGCGAAGGGATTATCCACGCACCCCGGGTCATGTCAACCCCGAAAAACGCAATGGGGAACGATAGTTGACAGCGCCCTCCGCCCTTTCCGTTGGTCCCCCATCGCGTTGATTCACTGCCCGATCTCGGTGTGCAGATCGAGCTGCTCGCGGATCCGCCGGGTGAGCTCCCAGCCCTCCTCGTGGTCGGCGACCACGTAGGGGGTCACCATGACGAGGAGCTCGGTGCGGTCCTCCTGCAGGGAATCGGTGCGGAAGAGCCGGCCGAGGACCGGCATCCGCCCGAGGACGGGGACCCCCTGCTCGCCGGAACTCTGGTTGCCGGAGATGAGCCCCCCCATGACGAGGGAGCCCCCGTCCCGGAGGGTGAGGCTCGTGCTGATCTGGCGGTTGAGGATCGTCGGAGAGCCCGCGAGACTCGTGGCCGCAGTCGGCCGCGCCTCGCTCAACTGCTGGGAGATCCGGAGGTCGACGAGCCCGTTCGCCTGGACGAGGGGCTTGATCTCGAGCTGCACCCCGGTCTTGCGGTAGGAGACGTCCTGAAGGACATTGGTCGAGCCGCCGACCTGGCGTTCGTCGTCGGAGATCTGGGTGATGACGGGGATCTCGTTCCCGACGTCGATGCTCGCGGTCTCCCCGCTCTTGACGAGAAGGCGGGGCCGGGAGCGGATGACGACCCGGTCGTCCTTGTAGAAGAGGTTCAGGGCGGCGCGGGTCTCGCCGGCGCTGTCGAGGGTGAAGGAAAGGCCGCCCCCGCTCCGGCCGATTCCGCCGAGGGTCCCGGCGGTGATCCCGCGGCTCCCGATGCCGCCCTTCAGGAGAAACTCGAACCCGGTCTTCTCCTCGTCGGTGAGGCTGACCTCGGCGACCAGCACCTCGATGAGCACCGAGGGCACGGACCGGTCGAGCTTCTCGAGGATGCTCCGGACCTCCGCCCACTCGCGGCCCGAGCCCCGGAAGAGGACGAGGTTCCGGCGCGGGTCGACGACGCTGCGGGCTCCGGCGGCGGCCGGCGCGAGGGCCGGGGCCGCCGCGCGGCTCTCGCCCCCCTCGCGGCCGCCGGTCTCCGCCTCGGCGGGCGTGGAGGGCGCGGCCGCGTCCACCCGGATCCCGACCATCCGCTCGAGGACCTCGGTCAGCTCCTCGGCCTGGGTGTTCCGGACCTCGTAGGTGAAGACCGCCTCGTCGATCGTCTCCTTCTGCCGGGTGTCGAGGACCTCCGCCCACTCCTCGACGTGGTCGACGACCTCCCGGTCCGACGCGAATGCGACCACCTTGTTCACCCCGGAGAGGGGGAGGAGGATCACGCTCGCCGGCCCCGCGACGCCGAGGCTCGACTGGTAGCCCTCGGCCTTGAGCACCGAGTCGAGGGCGCCGGCGAGGTCCGCCGCCGCCATGAAGACGGGCTCGATGATGATCCCGTACCGCCCCCGGAGGAGGGGCTGGTCGAGCACCTCGATCATCGCGATCGCCCGGGCGAGCATGTCCGCACTCCCCCGGAGGAGGAGGGCGTTGCGGTCGGGGTCCTCGAGGACCTTGAGGTCCTTGCGGTCGAAGGCTTCGAGGAGCCAGCCCCGCACCTGCGGCCCCCGGACGACCGAGAGGGGCACCAACTGGAAGATGGTGCGATGGGTGAGGGGCACCTCGGGGAGGGTGCGCCCGCTCACGAGGAGGGGCACGTCGCGCGACGCCGCCTCCTGGCTCGCGGAGAAGGTGAGGATCCCTTCCTCGGCCTCCTGGACGTCCACCCCGTACTCGCGGAGGACCCGGCGGGCGGTCGCGAAGAGCTGGCGGGGGGGGAGGGGCTCGGTGAGCTTGAGGGTGACGAGGTCGGTCTTGTCGCGGAGCCCGGGGGAGATGACGAAGGACATGCCGAGCTCTTCGCCGAAGACGGCGTTGATGAAGGCGATGAGGGGCACGTCGTGGAAGCTCACCCGGACCGGGTCCCCGGTGAGGTCCTCGCCGAGGCGGTCCACGATCCCCTCCGCCACCGTGCGCTGGATGACGACCCCCGGGGCGCGGACGATCCGGGCGCCGGTGGGGGTCTCCTCCTCGGGGGGCGGGGCGGGGTCGGTGGCGGCGGCCCCGGCGGGGGCGCGGGCGGGGCGGATGGGCTCGGGAAGCGGGTCGAGCTCGAGCGCCGCGCAGCCCACGAGGAGCCAGGGGACGAGGAGGGCGACGGCGAGCCGCGGGCGGGGGGGAGTCACTCCGATGCCCCGGGCCTGGCGCCGGCGGTGGCGACGTCCTCGCGGGCGTCCGCTCCGCCCCCGGCATCGCCCCCATCGAGGGGGGCGGCGGGAACGGGCGGGAACAGGGTCAGCACTTCCTCGGGCACGCCTTCCCCCTTCAGGGTCAAGTGGTTGTCGGCCACCGAGACGAGGGTGCGGCCGTCCGGCAGGGTCTCCCCGGGGACGACGCGGGTGATGCCGCCTTCCGGCGACTCGAGGAGCACCGCGCTCTCGTCCCCGGAGACGATGAGGCCGACGAAGCCCATGCTCGCGAGGACCGGGTTGAGGGCAGGCTCCTCGGGTGGAGGCTCCTCCTCGACCTTCTCCTCGGCGAAGACGCCCCAGCGCCGGCTCTCGAGGAAGGCGCCGAGATCCTCGGGCTCGGGCTCGGACCGCGCTTCGGGGAGGAGGTCCCCCGGGCCGGCGGTGCGCTCCGCCTCGGGGAGGGTGACCGGCATCGCGAGGGCGGCGGCGACGGTGGCCCCGCCCGCGAGCAGCACGACGGCGGCGCGGCGCCAGGCGGCCATCACGCCGCCCCCGGCTCCTCGGACCGGATGAGGGTGCCCCCCGACACGGGCTCGTTCAGCATCGCGACCTCCGGGTTGGTCCTCCTAATATACAGAGCGGCCCCGCGCTTGTCCGGCCCGAAAGGCCGCCGACCGCGCGCGAGGGAACCGCGAGGGGGCTTCGTTGGAGCGTGGGCGGGAACGCGACAGGGCTCGACTCCCCCGATGTCCGCGCGGGCAGGGATGCCCGCGCTCCCGGGCGGCCTTGCCCTCGCGAAGGACGCGATCCGGCTACCGGTCACGCGGGCGGGAAGCCCGCGACCCCGGGGAACCCTTGGTCCAGTCCTGAGCTTTGCACGTGATCAGGAGTAATTCTCGTCGCGCGAGCCATTCATGCCGGCTGATACCGCCGAACGTCGACCCCGTCAGCGCGCGCCCGCATCTTCGCCGCGTCGTGCCATGCCTGCATCCGCAGCAGCAGGTCCATGCTGACACCGAAGGCTTTCTCCACCCGCATCGCCATTTCGGGCGACAGCGAGGCATTGCCGTTCACCAGGTCCGAGAGCGGCGCACGGCGCACGCCGAGAATCCGCGCGGCCGCCGCAACGTTCAACCCGAGCTCCTCGAGCACTTCGATCCGGATGAAGGCTCCGGGGTGCGAGGGGGTCATCCCGATCTTGATTCCGCCGCTGCTCATCAGTGGTAGTCCTCCAGGTTGAGCACCGCTTGGAGCTTGGCCTGGGCGACCCCCAGCGCCGCGACCGCCGCCGCCCGGCGCCGGTAGCTCAACCTATTTGGGAAATTCGCAGAAATACTTGCTCGGCAATGGCGGCAGGCCAAGAGCAGCTCGGCCAGAGTTGATCTCATTCTGCTGTTTCGAGCAGATTTCAAGGAATCTTATGCGCTTGGCGAGCGCCTCGACGGTCTCGGCCTCGATGTTGGATTTGCGTTGCTTGGCTCCATACAAGCCCCCGGCGGCGAACGTGACACACAATACGACAATCCCGATCGCGGTCGCGATTTCCGCGACGCCGCCTTCTCCTCGCCGGGCAGCAACGACGGCGGCGGTGCCGCCCGCGGCGATAACGGCTGGGACAACGGCAGCAACGACGGTCGCGTCATGTCCACTATGGCCGGTCAGCCATCCGGAAAGGAGGCCGACCGCGGCCGCTGCGACGACAGTGGGTGCCGACCGCCAATTCACTCTGTCCGTGAGCCGCGGAGAATGTCGATCGACGTCGGATTCCATGGACCCAACCACCTGCTCGAGGGCTCCTTCGAGGCCTCTTCGAACAACGACGCATAGGGATTCTCATCATCGCCGTTCGCATTCACGAAGAGACCAAGGTGATGGTAGCAGCCCGACCACCGTTGGTCCCCTTGGATGCATGCGACGAACTCCGCGTTCGGGTCGGATCCCTCGTTCTGTGCGTCGGGCTCTCGTTGACCGTCCGGTTCCCGCGCAACGCTTGGCAGGCACAGGCAAAGCGCCAGAGCCGTCCCCAGAGTCATCCGCAACGCAGTTGCCATGGTCTTCATTTGACCGCCCTCCCTTTGCGGGGCTGTTTGTTCCTGCCCCTCTTGCGGCCGAACAGATGCCTTCAGCGTACCGAATTGCCGTGTCGGACACAATCGACGCGACACCGATGGAGTAATTCTCATTTTGGCGTCCGAGGGCCGCGACATGGGGCAGTGTGGGCAGTCTACGGGGGTTGCCTGCGGCCGATTGCCGGTGGCAGCCCCCGTCCGAGCCTCGTTCCGGGGCCAAAATGAGAATCGCTGACACCGATGAGCGGGGTGGATTCGCACTGCGAGACTTCGTCCGGCCTGACAAGGTGAAGCTCACCGGGCGGCGCGGTCAACCCGTCGCGGGGCCGCGCGGCGGCTCCCGGATGAGGGGGGCCGGCCGCGTCCGCGACGATGGCGAGCGCCAGCGCCGCGAGCGCCGCCGCCCGGCGCAGTCGGCCCGCACCCCCGATCTCGATCCGCATCACTTCACCCCCCGCTCTGGCGCACACCAGGCTATCCGCCCTCCGCCTTCACGCCCACGAAGTAGGCGGAGAGGATGAGGCTCATGCGCGAGTCGTTGCGCCGCTTGCGGCGCACGAGGTCGAGGCGATCCACCACGAGCTTCTTCGGATGGGTGGCGAGCGCGTGGAGGAGCCGCAGCTCGACCCCCGGGCGGTAGGCGGCGTCGAGGCGGGTCTGGACGCGCCAGACCTCGGGCAGATTCGGGAGCGGCTGGCTCGTCCCGGAGCGAAGGCGGGGCTTGCGGAGCCGGAGGTCCTCGACCACCTCGGTGAGCACCGCCTGGAGCTTGGCCTGGGCGACCCCCTCGGTCTCCGCCTGCCAGAAGGTCGACTGGATCTGCCGGTGGTTCTCGCGCTCGGCGGCGAGCCGCTCCGGCCAGTCCCGCTGGCGGAGCAGAGCCTCGGCCCGCACGAGGCGCTCGGACTCGCCCGCGTAGTCGGCGCGGGCGGCGGCGAGCCGGTCGGACTGCACGAGGATGCAGTAGACGAGGAGGGTGGCGAGGATGAGCCAGACCCCCCAGCGCAGCCGCGCATTGCCCGCGAACTCGGCGGCGACGGGCCGCAGGGCGCGCCGAAGCGCCTTCACCCGCGGATCCTGAGGGTGATCTCGAGCCGGTCGTCGCCGCGGGCGGGCTCGGCCTTGACCTGCTCGAAGAGGGGCTCGGACTCCAGAGCGCGGACGTAGGCGATGGGGTCCGGGGCGGGGTCGGTCACGACGAGGCGGAGCTCGCGCTGCTGGTAGCGCCATTCGCGGAACTCGGCCTCGGCGCTCGGCAGGGCCCGGTCCACGAGGGCCATGAGGTGGGCCTGGGAGGGCTCGTGGAGGAGCGCCTTCAGGGCAAGGTTCATCCGGCGCTGGCGGACAAGCTCGTTCCGCGCCTCGAGGAGGGGGCCGAGCTCGTCCTGCATGCGGGTGAACGCGGCGGCGGTCTCCTCCTCGAGATGGCGGAGCTTCCAGAACCTCGCCTCCTGCCAGACCACGGTGAGGGCGAGGGCGAGGAGCGCGGCCGCGACCAGGGTCCGCTCGTTCGCTTCGAGCCACTCGCCGGCGGTGCGGGAGACCCGCCACGGGTCCGGCGCGAGCCCCGAATCGGAGAGGAGCGGCGGGCTCGCCGGCGCGGCGGCCGGGGCCGCGACCTCCTGGCGCTCGAGGAACCAGCCGATCTCGTGCTCGTCCGGCGGCTCGATGAACCAGAACGCGTCCGCGAGCACGTCCCCCTGCCAGAGCTGGAGCTCGAAGCCCTCGCGGCAGGCCTGGAGGTGCACCCCGTCCCGCTTCCGCGGGTAGAACACGGTCTCGGGGAGGATGCGGTCCGGGGCGCGGGGGCGGGGGCGGGGGCGGCCGCGGCGGCCGGAGGGCGGCGGCGCGGGCACGGTGCCGGGGCCGATCTCGTCCTCGTCCCAGAACCACACCATCGCGGAGCCGCCGGCCCACACGCAGTGATGGCCGGTGCGCTCGAAGGGGCTCCAGACGGGGAGCTTCAACTCCAGGGCGGCGCGCCGCTTGCTCCGGGGGACCGCGGAGAAGTCCTCGCGGCGGTACATGCACAGGGCCCGGCCCACGATCCAGTGCGAGCGGGCCGCGGCGGCCGGCAGGCCGGCCGCCCCCTCCCGGGTCTGGATGACGTTCGACTTAGCGGAAAAGGCCCGTCTCAGCCCGGAGAGGAGGTTCACGAGGGGTGCTCGAGCCGGTGGGGGGGGAAACGGGCTCCCGGTACCGATAGTCCATCTGCCAGGGCACCGATTCGCCGAGCGGCGTCAGGGCGATGCCGCTCAGGATGCGGGAACCGTCGCCTTCGTGCCATACGGAGACCCTCACGAAACGCGATGGCAGCGTGCGGAGCTCCATCTCGTCGAGGTCGAGGTGCCGGCCGGTCAGCAGCGCCACCTGGCTCAGCCTCAGGATCGGAGCCTTCTCGCGCTCCTCGACCAGCCTTCGCACCCCCCGCTCGTCCAAGCCGAGCAGCAGGGCGAGCACTTCAGGCCGCATCGTGTTGAAATTGTAACTGTACACCGGTCGCATGGTGAGGAGCGGCCATAGCTCCCGCCACTCGGCGGGGGTGATCACGGCATCGATCCCGAGGACGTTCCCGAGCTCCAGGGGGCTCGACATGATCCAGTTGAGGGGGGGCTCCCGCCCCTGCTGGACGTAGTCGTAGCGCTCCGCCCCACCGAGGCTCAGGGTATCGTCGGAGTCGATGTAGTCCTCGACCCGGGCCGTGATCCGCTCGACCTCGGTCGCGGTGAGCCCCGCGTCGGCGAGAAGGGCCTGGAAGTGGGCGGAGCGGGGCGCGTTGACGGAGACGAGGCCGCCCTCGTCCTGAAGGGAGAACCGGGCCTCCCCGAGACCGGCGTAGACCGCACCGGTCGCCTTCAGCTCGCCGTCGCCGCGGGGCGGCAGGAACTCGTCCTCGTCGAGGGAGTTGGAGAACTGCTGGACCTCCTCCAGGATGAGCCCGCGGTGGTTCATGCGTCCGGTGGCGAGGAGGTAGAGCACGGTCGCCTCGGTGCTCCGGCGGTCGATCTCGGCCTGGAGCGCCCGCTTGGCCTCGATGGCGTCGCGGACGTCGGAGGCCACCACCCCGTCGATGTAGGCGGCGAGCACCGCGAGGGCGGCGAGCGCCCAGAGGGTCGCGACGAGAACGAAGCCGCGCTCGTCGCAGGGGCGGCGGCGACGGGGGCGGGGGTGGGCGTGGGGACGGCGAGGCCGGACGAGGCTCAAAACTCCTCCCGGTAGTTGGGAACGGGCACGGGATGGAGCTCGAGGCGCGCGAGCCACACGGTCCCGCCCTCCGTCGAAACGAGCCGGACGGTGCGGGGAATGCGCTCGCGGGCGTCGCTCGCGGCCCGCCACTGGTCCTGCCAGGCGCCGGTCGCGTCCGCGTACTCGAACGAGAGCTCGCCTTCCCCGGAGGTGAGCACCGTCCACGGCTCGCCGCCGTCCTCGGTGTACACGACGGAATCCCCGTCGCGGTCGCCGGAGATGGACCAGCGGACCCGGACCGGGAGCCCGGACTCCGCCGCGAGGGGCTGGAGGGTGGTGCCCTCGAACGCGGTGCCGTCGCCGGTGAACTGCCTCGTCTCGACCCGCGAGGGGACCATGGTCCGGACGGTGGACACGAACCAGTGCTGGCGGAGGGCGGCGAGGGAGGCGTCCCGGTGGACGCGGGTCACTTGCGCGTACCGGCCGAGGAAGTACCCGGTGCCCTGGATGAGGAGGGTGCCGAGGAGGGAGACGAGGACGAGGACCACCAGCATCTCGATGAGGGTGAGGCCCTGCTGAGCCCGCCGGGCGGCGGCCCGGGCGACGGTGGCGGTGGTCGGGGGGCGCCTCAAAGGTCCGGCTCCCGTACCTTCTCGTAGCCGGGGACCCGCAGTCGCCAGGTGCCGAGGGAGCGCTCCCCGTCGCGCATCGCGAACTCGACCTCGTAGAGGCCCACCTCGTAGTAGCCGCGGCCCCCGGTCAGGGTCTGGCTGTCGCGGACCGGCTGGAGGAGCTTCGACGACCAGGCGACGTCGAGGCCGTGGATCTCGATCCGGCCCGATTCCTGCTCGCGCGGGTTGATGGACGAGAGGTACTCGATGGCATGGCGGGCGGCGGGGATCTGGCGGGTGACGTCGTGGACCCGGACGAGGGCGACGAGATTGGTGTTGTAGAGCGAGTAGAGGGCCATGGCGGCGCCGGTGAAGATGACGAGGGCGACCATCGTCTCGAGGAGGGTGAAGCCGGCGGACCGGCGGACGGCGGCGCGGGCGCCTGCGCCGGCGGGGAGATTCCTCGACCCTTGCCCCTCACCCCCGGCCCCTCTCCCGGGGGGAGAGGGGAGAGCGCCAGCACGCGCGGACCCGGTGAAATGGCGCCATTCGTCCAGCGTCAGACGTGCGTACCGGGCAGGGCTAAGCATCGGCGGCGACCCGGCAGAAGGGCGGCTCGAGCCGGATCCGGACGTCCACCGCGCCGAGGTGGCGGAGGGTCAGCTCGGCGCCGAGGCAGACCCCGTTGGCGCGGACGACGAGGGGCTCGTCGAAGGAGATCTCCCAGCCTTCCGGGACGTCGATGACGTTGGCCGCGTGGTCCGCGCGGGCGGCGGCGGGAAGCGCGAAGCCGGCCGGGCGGGGCCGCGCGGG
>JAJECB010000376.1 GCA_022822245.1 Gammaproteobacteria bacterium | reverse complement strand
GTGAACTCGGTATGCCGGTCGATCGGGGCCTCGGAGACGGACCAGGTCCCCTTCGAGAAGTACGCGAACGCGGCGAGGGGGCTGACCAGACCCTCGTCCGCAGCGCGCGCCCTGCTCGCGGGCGCCCCCCGCATCGAACGTGCCGACCACCTCGTTCAGTCGATCGCGGCCCAGAAGGGGATGCGATCGGAGGTCGTGGACGAGAGCGTGCGGCTCGTCGACGGCTGGCTCTCCGCCAATCGCGGGTCCCGGTGACGCTTGGCGGAGATGCCCCCCGAGCAAGGCTCGAACGCCCGCTCGCCGGCTCCGCGCCATTCCCTCGCGTGGGAGATCCTCGCGACCCTCGGGGCGATCTTCCTCGCGCTCGGGTTGTTCGCGTTTCCGCTTCCCCTCCAGTCGCCCGGCTCCGCCCCTCCCCCCGGCACGCCCCCGCACCTGCGTATCGAGCGGGTCGATGCGCTGACCACCGACCCTACGGGACGCCTGTATCGGCGACTACGCGCGGACGAGCTGCAGCGCATGACCCCGGGCGCGAAGTCCGTGCTCGTACGGCCCCGGCTGACCGTGTTCCCCGCGACCGGTCCGATGTGGCACTTCGAGGCCGAGACCGGCGAGGTTTCTCCCGACGGTAAAAACATTTATCTTCCAGGGTCGGTACTCGGGCGGCGCGACGCGATCGAACCGCTCGAGATCGACAGTCGCGACCTGCGGATCATGGCCACGAACAACTATGGCGAGTCCGACGAGCCGGCCACGATCCGGGGGGCGACATTCGAAGCCCGGGGTACGGGCATGAAGATCTGGCTCGAAGAGGGGCGGATCGATCTCCTGAGCGACGCCAGCGGCATCATGCGGCCACGATGACCGGGAGGCCAGCCATGCAGACCCGTCTCCTGTTGCTGGTGCTTGCCCTCGCCGCGTGTCCGACCGGGGCGGGCGCCCTGTCCACCGACCGGGACCAGCCGGTTCGAATCGACGCCGGATCGGCGAGTCTCGACCACCAGAACCGGATCGCCACCTACCGGGACGACGTGGTCATCGTCCGGGGAAGCCTCCGCATCACCGGCGATCTGGTCACCATGCAATTCGACGAGGGCTATGACCTCGCGACGCTCGTCGCGGAGGGCGAGCCGGCCCATTTCGAGCAGCAGCTTGACAACGGTCCGACACAGAAGGGCAAGGCCACGCGCATCGAGTACCGGGTCGAGGACGGCGCGATGATCTTCGTCGGCAACGCGCAGATCGCCCAGGGGGAGTTCCTCATGCGAGCGGAACGCATCGACTACGACTCGTTCACCGGCAGCATCCAGGGGATAGGCGACGAAACCGAGTCGGAGGGACCCAGGGTCACGATCACCCTGCAGGGCGAGAAGAAGTGAGCTCGCTCACCGCCCACCGGCTCGCGAAGCGCTACGGCTCCCGCACGGTCGTCGAGGACGTGAGCCTCATGGTGCGAAGTGGCGAGGTGGTCGGTTTCCTCGGCCCCAACGGAGCGGGCAAGTCCACGAGCTTTCACATGCTCGTCGGCCTCATCCCCGCCGACGACGGAACCATTCACCTCGACGAGCTCGACCTCACCGACCGCCCGATGCACGTTCGCGCCCGGCTCGGCCTCGGGTACCTTCCCCAGGAGCCGTCCGTGTTCCGAAAGCTCACGGTGGAGCGGAACCTGCTCGCGGTCCTCGAGCTGCGCCGCGAGCTCGACACCTCCATGCGCAAGCAATGGGCGGTGCAGCTCATGCAGGCCTTCGGTCTCGAGCACCTGCGCAACGCGCGCGGGGAGAACCTCTCCGGGGGTGAGCGGCGCCGGGTGGAGATCGCCCGCGCACTCGCCGCAAGGCCCCGCTTCATGCTTCTCGACGAACCCTTCGCCGGCGTCGATCCGATCTCCGTGGCCGAGATCCACGGGCTCATTCGCCAGCTCAGCCAGCGAGGGATCGGGGTGCTCGTGACCGATCACAACGTCCGGGAGACGCTCGGGATCTGCGACCGCGGGTACATCGTCAACGAAGGCCGGATCATCTGCCACGGCACACCGGACGACATCGCCGACGATCCCACGGTCCGCGATGTCTACCTGGGGCAGGACTTCGTCCTCTAGCCCGGAAGATTCACCGATGTTCGTCGCGAGGGCGTCAAGATGCCGCGGTAGCGGGCCGCACGGACCGAAAGACGCTGAAGGCGTAGCCGTCCTGCGTCGAAGCGGCTTTCGGGAGTACGGCCCGCTACCGCGAGCAGATTGGCGTCCGCAGCAGGACATCGGTGAATCTTCCGGGCTTAACCCCGTCCGCATCCGCCAGCGACGACCGCGATGAAGCAGACCCTGGAGTTCCGACTCGGACAGCAGCTCGCGATGACGCCCCGGATGCGTCAGGCGATACGGCTGCTGCAGCTCTCGACCCTCGAGCTTCGGGGCGAGCTGGGGCAGCTCGTGGAGTCGAACTACATGCTCGAGGCGGACGATGAGCCCGCCCGCGCGGAGTGGGGGGGAGAGATCGTCCGGGGCCGCGAGGCAAGGGACACCGATTCGCTCCCCGAGCCCGAGGAATCGTTGCGCGACCGGCTCTACTGGCAGCTCAACGCCGCGCGCTTCACCGAAGAGGATCACCTCATCGGGACTGTCATCATCGACTCGATCGACGAGAGCGGATACCTCGAGTGCTCGATGGACGAGCTGCTCGCCGCGCTCGAGCACCTGGGTCTTTGCGCCGAACCCAACGAGGTCGAGGCGGTCCTGAAACGCGTGCAGCGGTTCGAGCCGCCCGGCGTCGCCGCTCGCTCGCTCTCGGAGTGCCTGCTCCGCCAGCTCGAGGAGACCGTCGCCGACACGCCGCACCGGAGCCTCGCCATGCGCGTCGCCCGGCACCATCTCGAGGCGCTCGCCCGGCACGATCACGCGGGACTGGCGCGCCGGCTCGAAACCACCCGGGGGGAGCTGGAGGCCGCGCACGCCCTGCTCCGGTCGCTGACACCGCGACCGGGGGCGGGGTACGCGGGGACGCCGACCGAGTACGTCACGCCGGATCTCAGGGTCTTCCGGGTCGCGGGAGCCTGGCGGGTCGAGCTGAACGCAGACGCGGTCCCGCGGCTTCGCATCAACCCGGTCTACGCGGAGCTCGCCCGCCAAAGCGGCCGGGGGACCGAGGCCGTGTCCCTGCGCCAGCACCTGGCCGAAGCGCGATGGCTCATCAGGAGCCTCGCGAACCGCGCCGAGACCCTTCTTCGGGTCGCACGGGCCATCGTCGGGCGGCAGGAGGCGTTCCTCGAGCGCGGAGAGGAGGGGATGCGGCCGCTCGTGCTGCGCGACATCGCATCCGAGCTCGACCTGCACGAATCGACCGTGTCCCGCGTGACCAGCCGGAAGTACGTGCAGACGCCGCGCGGCGTGTTCGAGCTCAAGTACTTCTTCTCCAACCGGGTCGCGAACGCGGAAGGGGGTGGCGCCTCCGCGACGGCCATCCGTGCCCGCCTGCGGAAGATCATCGAGGGGGAGGAACCCGGTCGGCCCTGGAGCGACCAGCGCCTCGCCTCGGACCTGGAGCGGGCCGGATTCCGGATCGCCCGCCGGACGGTCGCAAAGTACCGGGAATCGATGGGGATCCCGCCCTCGAACGAGAGGCGCCGGGCCGGGGCCGGCGCCGCCAACGTCAGCGCCTGATCGTGGTACGCCTGAGAGGACACATTCGATGCAATTGAACGTAACCGGCCGTCGCCTGGTGGTCACCGAAGCGCTCGAGTCGTATGCCCGCACCAAGCTCGCGCGGCTGGAGCGCCATTTCGACCATGTCACCAACGTCCACGTCGTGCTCTCGGTGGAGCGGGAACGGCACCGGGCGGAAGCCACGGTGCACGTGACCGGCCGGGAGCTCTTTGCCGACGCGATCGAGGGGGAGATGTACGCGGCCATCGACGCGCTCGCCGACAAGCTCGATCGCCAGATCAAGCGCTACAAGGAGAAGACGACCGACCATCACCGCGAGTCCGGGGGTCTGAAAGCGAACCCCCCCGCGGGGCCCTGACCCGCATATCTCACCAACTTCCGTCGCGAGGCTACGGCAAGCGCTCGAGCCGGTCGCGGGCGAGCTTCGCCTCGGAAGAATCCGGCGCCGCCTCCACGAGGGCCCGCAGTTCCTCCGCCGCCTCCTCGGAACGGCCGAGCTCGTGCAGGATGAACCCGATCTTGAGCCTTGCGCCCGGGATCCGCGAGCTGTCGGGATGACTCGCGACCAACGACCGAAACTCCTCGAGGGCAGGTTCGAACTGGCGCAGAGCGTAGAGGCATTCTCCTTTCCAGAACCGCGCGTTGTCCCGGTATCGGCTTTCCGGAAAGTCGGCCAGGAAGTTCGTGAACGCGTTCGCGGCGCGCTCGAACCGACCCTCCGAAAGCAGATCGAAGGCGAGCTGGTACTGAGCCAGCTCCTCCACGGGATCGTACGGCGACGGGCTCGCGGGGGCCGGCTCCGGGTCGCCGGAGGCAGCGTCGTCCGGAGCCGCGGGGCCGGTCTCCCCGGACTCACCCTCCCCCGGGTTCTCCCCCGGACGCGCGACGGCAGTATCGGCGCCGGGCTCCGCCGCCGGAACGGAGGGGGTCGCCCCCCTGTCCGGCGGAGCTCCGGCAACCTCCGGAGCCGGCCGCGCAAGGCGTTGGGCGAGACGGTCGAGCTCGGCATACAGGTCCTGTTGCCGACCCTGTAGCGCCTTGATCGTTCGCGCCTGGACTTCCGCGTGATCGCGGAGCTCCTGAACCTCCTTCGTGAGACGGTCGACCCGGGCCGAGAGCTCGAGGAGCGCGCTGGCGCCGAGACGACGTTCGAGCTCCTCGATGCGGCTCTGAAGCTCGCGCACCGAGGACTCGGTGGCGAACACGGGCTGTTCGCCGGGCGTGGCGGTCTGAGCTCCCGCGGAAGGCGCGAAGGCGAGCAGAAACGCGAGCGCGAACGGGGCCGGGCTCGGACCCGCGATCACGGGGCGGGACGGCCGGGCGCCGCCACCCGGCGGGTTCACCCCCCCGACCTCGGAGCCCTTACGCATCAGCGCGTGACGTAGGCGAACTCGACACGCCGATTGCGGGACCACGACTCCTCTTCATGGCCCATCACGGCCGGTCGTTCCTCGCCGAAGCTCACCGTGCGAACCTGGTGGTCCGCCACCCCGAGCAGCCGGAGCATGTCGCGGACTCCGTTCGCGCGGCTCTCCCCGAGCGCGACGTTGTACTCCCGTGAGCCACGCTCGTCGGCATGCCCTTCCAGGACGACCTCCGAATCGGGGTGGGCGGCGAGAAGCTGCGCGTGGGCCTCCACGACGACGCGATCGTCAGGGTGCACCTCGCTCGAGTCGAAATCGAAGTAGATGACCAGGGTGAGCTCCGCTCCGTCGACGTCCGTCAGGGGACTTCCCGCGACGCCGCTCGCGTCGGCGAGCGTACCGGTCGTGCCCTCCGCCCCGGACTCGTCCGACGTTCCTTCCGCGAGCCCGGCATCCGGAACGGACCGATCTTCCACCACGGGCGGAGCTTCCGCCTGCTCGGTGGACCCGCCGGTGCAGCCAACCATCAGCGCGAGCGCCATCGCACCGAAGAGCGCCGTGCCTCTTTCCATCGTCATCTCCGAGTGGTTTTCTGGGAACTTGCCGGTTGTCCGCTCGGGCCGGATCAGCGCCGGGACAGCCTCGGCGACCAGGCCGGATCCCGGACGCCGGTTTCGTCGATCGACAGGCGCTGGCGGAAGCGGCCGTCGATGGAGACCGCCGCGAGCGCGGACCGGCCGCGCTCGGTCGTCGCGTAGAGGATCAGCCGCCCGTTGGGGGCGAAGGTCGGTGACTCGTCAAGCCTTCCGTTCGTGAGCACCTCGATCTTCTCGTCCCCGATCCCCATGACCGCGATCCGGTACTCGCCGTCGGACTCGTGCACGAACGCGAGCCGGGACCCGTCCGGGGAGAACGCCGCGCGCGCGTTGTACCGGCCGTCGAACGTGAGACGTTCGGGCGCGCCGTCGCCCGCCGCGGAGATCCGGAAGAGCTGGGGCCGCCCTCCGCTCCGGTTGGACGTGAAGACGAGGGTCCGCCCGTCCGGGGACCAGGCCGGCTCGGTGTCGATCCCCGGCCCGCTGGTCAGGCGCCGCAGCTCCCTCGACTCGAGAGTCAGCACGTAGATGTCGGGGCTGCCGTCGCGCGACAGGGTGAGCGCGAGCCGCCGGCCGTCCGGAGAGAACGCGGGCGCTCCGTTGATCCCGGGGAAGGCCGTGACCTCGCGGCGGAGGCCCGTCGCGAGCTCCTGCACAATGATCCGGGAGCTGCTCCCCCCTTCGAAGGAGACGTAGGCCAGCCAGCGCCCGTCGGGAGACCAGGCCGGCGACATGATGGGGTCCGGGGAGGTCCGAAGGACGACCGGATTGCCCCCGTCGCTGTCCGCCACGTTGAGCGCGTAGGCGACCTCGCCTTCCTGTCCGGCGGTCTCCGTCACGTACGCAATGCGGGTCGCGAACGCGCCCTTCTCTCCGGTCAGGGCGTAGTAGATCTCGTCGCTGATCTGGTGCGCGAGCCACCGCAACCTATCGGGGCGCACCCCCGAAAAGCGCTGGCCGGCGAGCCGGGACACGCTGAAGGTGTCGAAGAGCCGGTACTCGACCTCGTACTCCCGGCCCCCACCGCGCAGGGTCTGGCCGATCGACCCGATGACGAGGCTCCCGACCCGGAGGCGCCGCCAGTCCGACCATCGCACGTCCTCCTTGCGCACCGGGTGCTGGGGCAGCTCCTGGAGCGGCGCGAAGCGCCCGCTCCGCGCGAGATCGGCGGCGATGATGGTCGAGATCGACTCCGGTGGAGCGGGCCCCGAACCGGACCGCCCGAACCGCGCCACCGCGATGGGCGTCGCGCTCTCGAGGCCCTGGGTGATCTCGATCTGGAGCGCGGACCACGCCGGAACGGACCACCCCGCGGAGAGCGCGACGAGGAAGAGCAGCCAACGTTGCAGCTTTCGCACAATCAGCTCCTGGGGTTGAACAGAAAGATGATCTCGCGGTCGAACACCGCCTTGTGCCTCGGCGGCGGCAACGGGGAAGCGGCGAGGACCGCCTGCTCGACGGAACGGTCGAACGCGACGTTGCCGCTGCTCTGGGTGATCTCCACGCGAAGGACCTTTCCGTTGTTGGCCTGCACCACGTTTACCGTGCACTTCAGCCCGGGCGGAACGCCGGTGGGACGACGCCAGTTCCTGGCCACGCTCGACTGGATGGCGCCAATATACTCCTCGAGCGCCTTCGCGAAAATGGCCTTTCGCTCCTGCTCCAGCCGCTGCTGCTCGCGAGCCATGCGCTCCCGGCGGGCCCGCTCCTCCTCCCGCTTTCGGCGATCGGCTTCCGCCTGCTTCGCCCGGCGCGCTTCCTCGGCCTTGCGCCGCGCCAACGCCAGCTCCTGGCGCCGCCGGGCATTCTCGACTTCCCTGCGGCGCCGTTCCTCGGCCCGCCGGGCGGCCGCCGCCGCTTCCACCCGGCGCCGCTCTTCGACCACCCGCTCGGCCTCGGCCTTCTCGCGGCGCTTCTCCTCGGTCAGGCGCGCGATCTCGACTTCCTTGCGGCGGTCCTCCTCGGCCAGCCGCTCCCTCTCGGCCTTCTGACGAAGCTCCTCCTCGGCCAGCCGCGCCGCCTTCGCCTCCACCCGGCGCCGCTCCTCCGCCAGGCGATCCGTTTCGGCCTCCTTGCGGCGGTCCTCCTCGGCCAGCCGCTCCCTCTCGGCCTTCTGACGAAGCTCCTCCTCGGCCAGCCGCGCCGCCTCCGCTTCCTCGCGCAGGCGCTCCTCGTGCTCGCGCCGCTCCCGCGCAGCCTCGGCGCGTTCCTCTTCCTCGCGGCGTTTCGCCGTCTCGTGCTCGCGGATGCGCTCGAGCTCCTTCTGCACCCGTTTCTCATCCACCACCGTGGCCTGGACCGCGTCGGCGACCTCGATCGCCGAGCGCTTCGCTCCCGGCCACTGGACGGAAAGCACGAGCAACCCGGCGGCCGCGGCGTGCACGAGGATCGCGAGAACGTAGGGGCCGGCTTGATCGAAAAGTTCGCGCACGGCCCTTCTCATCCGTCCGGGCTGGGCTGCTCCGTCAACAGACCGACCGAGGGGGCCCCCGCGTCCTTGAGAATCGCCATCGCGACCACCACCGCCCCGTACTCGACGGACTGGTCGCCCTTGACGAGGACCTGGATGCCGGGCCGGTGCCGCAGAAGGGCCGCGGCGCGGTTGAGCAGGGTCTCCTCGTCGACCGGTTCGGTCTCGTCTCCGCCGAAGTTGATGAAATAGCGTCCGGCGGAGTCCACGCTGACGATGAGCGGTTCGGAATCGGTCGTCTCCACGACCTCGGCCGATGCATCGGGAAGATCGATCTTCACGCCCTGGGTGAGCAGGGGGGCGGTGATCATGAAGATGACCAGCAGCACGAGCATCACGTCGATGTAGGGCACGACGTTGATCTCGGACATCGGACGTCTGCGCGAATCCGAAGCCATCATCCCGACTCCCGCCGCTCCGGCTCAGCCGACCCGCTGGCGCTGGAGAATGGTCGAGAACTCCTCCACGAACGTGCTGAAGCGATTGGAAAGCGATTCCACGTCGCTCAGGTAGCGATTGTAGGCAATGACGGCCGGAATCGCTGCAAAGAGGCCCATCGCGGTCGCGATCAGGGCTTCCGCGATGCCCGGCGCGACCATCGCGAGGGTCGCCTGCCCCACGTTGCCGAGGGCGAGGAAGGCATTCATGATGCCCCAGACGGTCCCGAACAGGCCGACGTAGGGGCTCGTGGAGCCGACCGTCGCAAGGAAGGAGAGGTGGCTCTCCAGATCGTCGACCTCGTGGCGCATCGCCACCCGCATCGCTCGTTCGGAGCCGTAGATCACGTCCCGCTGGTCGATCCCGGTACGCCGGAGCCGGGCGTATTCGCGGAACCCGGCGCGAAAGATGCTGCCCATGCCGCCCGGGTCTGCGCCCACGCCGTTGATGCTGTTGTACATCGACACGAGATCGGTTCCGGACCAGAATCGGCTTTCGAAGTCGGCGGCATCCCGCCGCGCATGGGAGAGCACCCCTCGCTTGCGAAAGATGAGCGCCCACGACACCACGGAGGTGACGAGGAGGAGAAGCATCACGATTTGAACGACGACGCTCGCGCCGAGCACGAGCCGAAACAGAGAGAGATCGACCCCCATCCCGAATATCCGTTATCTCGAACCGCCCGCGCCCGCTCGCGGAGATCCGGGATCCGGCCGCGAGCCGCGAATGAGGGGTTGGGAAAACCCGTTCCACCGCCCTCGGGCGGCGGCGATACGGGCCACCCGCACGACTGCCTCAATCACGAGCTCGCCCGTCCTTCTCGTGATCGAATGTTCCCGCACAGGACCTGCCCGATTTAATCGCGTCATTGTATCACCAGCCCAAGGACCTACACGGTCGGGCCGGGCGACGGGAAGCGGATCACCGTCGCCGGCCTGCGGGTCACCGCGGCCGGCGTCGACCCCGGAACCGCAGGTACGGGACGGCCGCCGGCGCCCGGGACCCGGGACGGATGCGGCGCGGCGGCGAGAGTCAGTCCGGACGCGGGTCGTCCGCCGGCGCACGCTCCGCGCTGAAGAGATCGGGGGTGGCGGGGGCGGCAAGGCCGAAATGCCGCCATGCGGCTCCCGTCGCGACCCTCCCCCGGGGCGTGCGCATGAGGTAACCCTGCTGGATGAGGTACGGCTCGACCATCTCTTCGAGGGTCCCCCGTTCCTCGCTCAGCGCGGCCGCGAGGTTCTCGACGCCGACCGGCCCGCCGTCGAACTTCTCGATGAGGAGCCTCAGCAGCTTCCGGTCCATCACGTCGAAACCGGTCGCGTCCACCTCCAGCATGTCGAGCGCGCGGCCGGCCACCTCCGAGACGATCCGGCCGTCGGACCGGACCTCGGCGTAGTCCCGCACCCGGCGCAGCAGGCGGTTCGCGACCCGGGGGGTGCCCCGGGAGCGGCGCGCGAGCTCTTCCGCTCCGCCCGCATCGATCGACACCCCCAGGATCCCCGCGGAGCGCGCGACGATCGCGGCGAGCTCGTCCGGACGGTAGAACTCGAGGCGGTGAACGATCCCGAAACGGTCGCGAAGCGGCGAGGTGAGCAGCCCCGCCCGGGTGGTGGCGCCAACGAGGGTGAACGGCGGAAGGTCGAGCTTGAGCGACCGTGCGGAGGGACCCTCTCCGATCATGATGTCGATCTGGCAGTCCTCCATCGCCGGGTAGAGGATCTCCTCGACGGCCGGGTTCAGGCGATGGATCTCGTCGATGAAGAGGACGTCCCGCGGCTCCAGATTGGTCAGCAGGGCCGCGAGGTCGCCCCCGCGCTCGATCACCGGCCCCGAGGACTGGCGAAGGCTCGCCCCCATCTCGTGCGCGATGACGTGAGCGAGGGTGGTCTTGCCGAGGCCGGGGGGGCCGAAGATGAGCACGTGGTCGAGGGCGTCGCCGCGCGCGCGCGCCGCCTCGATGAAGAGACCGAGCTGCTCGCGGACCGTGGGCTGGCCGATGTACTCGTCGAGACGGCGGGGGCGGATGTGCCGTTCGACGAGCTCCTCGCCGGCTTCCGCCTGCGGCGCGATGAGACGATCGTTCATCCCGAACCGGCCCGCGGATCGGCGCCCCGACCCGTCGGACGCGGCTCGTCGGGCGCGGCCGGCGAGGGCGTCATGAGCGGCACGCTCCCGCGCTCTCCACGGGGCGCGTCGCCGTGGACGGCGGCCGTGGAGCCTGCCCGCCCATCAGGACACCACCCCCTTGAGGGCCGCGCGAACGATCGACTCGCTGTCGAGCCCGGTCGCGTCGACCGCCGAGACCCTTCGCTGCGCCTCGTTCGCGGAGAAGCCGAGCGCGGCGAGCGCGGCGACGGCTTCGGCGAGGGGCTCCGCCGGCACGTCCACCGCCCCGGCCGCCGCGCCGGGAAGCCGATCCCGCAGCTCGAACAGGAGCCTCTCCGCCGTCTTCTTGCCGATGCCCGGCACCCGCGCGAGGCCGACCGCATCCCCCGCCTGCACGCAGCGGGCGAGCCCGTCGGCATCGAGGCCGGAGAGGAGGGCGAGAGCCACCTTGCCGCCGACCCCGCTCACCCTGAGCAGCCGGCGGAACGTGTCCCGCTCGACGCGGCGGGCGAACCCGTAGAGGCACGGAACCTCGTCACGCACCGCGAGGTGGGTGTGCAGCACGACCGACTCTCCCGCCGGCGGCAAGGAGTAGAACGTGGTCATCGGCGCCTCGAGCTCGTAGCCCACCCCGCCCACGTCGACCAGGAGCCGGGGCGGATGGCGCTCCCGCAGCACCCCTTCCAGGCGTCCGATCACGGGGGCGGCTCCGGCCGCAGCCGCGCCAACAGATCCCGGCTGTGGGCGTGGCAGAGGGCGACGGCGAGGGCATCCGCCTCGTCGGTTCGGGGCACCTCGGAAAGGGAGAGGAGCACGCGCACCATGTGCTGCACCTGGGCTTTGGATGCCTTGCCGCTCCCCGTCGTTGCCTGCTTGACCCGGGTCGCCGCGTACTCGAAGACGGGGAGGTGGGGGACCGCCACCAGGGCGGCGCCCCGCGCCTGTCCGAGCTTGAGGGCCGACTCCGCGTTGCGGGCGACGAAGACCCTTTCGATTGCGAGCTCGCTCGGTGCATATCGCTCCGAGACGTCGCGAAGGCCTTCGACGATCCTGCGCAGGCGCTCGGCCATGTCCTCGCCCGCGACCCGGATGCAGCCGCTCGCGACGTGCCGGTTCCCGGCCGGAACCGCCTCGATC
>JAJECB010000414.1 GCA_022822245.1 Gammaproteobacteria bacterium | reverse complement strand
GGAGTACCCTCAACCCCAACCCGAACCTCCGGGGTGGTCCCGCGGACTACGCCATCGAGGACGAGGATTCTCCGATCAAGCCTCTCGTCGGCAACGGGGCCGGCGGAGGCTCGATCTGGTGGGCGGCCCACGCCCCGCGCTTCCGGCCGGAGGACTTCCGGGTGTTCTCCGAGGACGGGGTCGCGGACGACTGGCCGGTCACCTGCGACGAGCTGGCCCCCTGGTTCGAGCTCAACGAGCGCCGGAGCGGCCTTGCCTGGCGCCCCGGGGACCCGCTCGGTCCGGTCCGTGCAACGACACCCTTGCCGCTTCCACCTCTCGGACCCGCGGGCGAACGCATCCTGCGCTCGTTCGGCGCGCTCGGCTGGCACTGCTGGCCGGTCGACCTCGTGGTGGGTCGCGACGCGGCCTCCCCGAGCGCGGCCCCGTGCACGCATCGCGGCCCCTGCCACGTCGGATGCCCGGCCCGGGTGCGGGCCGGCGCGGACCGGGCCTATCTCGACGACGCGATTGCGGCCGGCGCGAGGCTGCTGACGCACACGCGGGTGCTCGCCCTGGAGCACGATGCGCGGGCCCGCGTGACCGGCGCCGTCTGCGCCGGGCGCAACGGGCGCTTCCGGGTGAGGGCCGACCGGTTCGTTCTCGCCGCGAACGGAATCGGCACCCCGCGCCTGCTCCTCGCATCCGTGTCCGGCGCCTTCCCCCACGGTCTCGCGAACGGGAGCGGACTCGTCGGCCGGCGTCTCATGCTGCATCCCTACGGATGGGCCGACGGATGGTTTCCGGAACCGTTCCCGGTGCCGGTCGGTCAGACCGCCGGGCTCATCTCTCTCGAGTTCGGGTCGACGCGCGCCGAGCGCGGGTTCGTGCGTGGTTCGAAGCTCCAGGTTTCGTTCGGTGCCCCGGCCCCCGGGGTCCGCTTCGACGCCCGGGAAAGCGGCGCGGCGAACCCGTGCGCCCACCTGGCCGGGATCAGCGTCTGCGCCGAGGACCTGCCGGACCCCGACAACCGGGTGACCCTGTCGGCAACCCGGACGGACGAGGACGGCGTCCCCTTGCCCCGCATGGCCTACCGCGTTTCCGCCAACTCGCGAGCCATCCTCGACTTCGGCATCGAGCGGGCGTCGGAGGTGCTGCGCGAAGCGGGAGCGGTCGCAATCGAGCCGACCCGCCTCAAGGCCCAGGCCGGGTTCCACCTGATGGGCACCGCCCGCATGGGCGACGATCCCGAGACCTCGGTCGTCGACCGCTTCGGCCACTGCCACGAGGTGCCGAACCTGTACATCGCAGACGCGAGCACCTTCGTCACCGCGAGCTGCCTCAACCCGACCGCGACCGCCCAGGCCCTCGCTCTTCGCACCGCGGACCGCATCGCCCGCGGCCGGTAGGGCCGCCCCGGCCGGCCGGCGTTCGAGCCGGTCGAGCATGGCAGCCGATCCGCGGGCGTTCCGTCGCGCCCTTCGCGAGGAGGTCGGGCCGAGCGCGGAGACGTTCCACGAGGCCGGTGGGGCCCGATCGCCCTGCCCCGCACCGGCAGCGGGCGAACGACGGCCCCTCGCGGTCTCAGTCGACGCGGTACTCGCGCAGGAAGTCGGATCGGATCTTCAGCCCGTGCCCGGGGGTCTCGGGCGCGGTGACGACGCCTCGGACCGGCTTCGCCCACTCGATCCAGAGATCGTCGAGGAGCCCCATGTCCTCGAGGATGAGCCCGTTCGGGATCGACGCGAGGAGATGGATCATGAGCTCGGGGTAGAGGTGGGGGGCGATGGTCATCCCCCAGGTGTCCGCGAGGGCGGCGGTCTTGCGAAGGTCGGTGAGCCCGCCCCGGATGACATCGGGCTGGAGGATCGGGATGCCGGGGTGCTCGAAGAAGGGACGGAGGTCGTAGCGGGTGAAGTGGCTCTCGCCGCCCACCACGCGGGTATCGAGGGCCTCCGCAATGCGGAAGTAGCCACGAAAATCCTCGGGTGAAACCGGCTCTTCCAGCCAGTAGATCCCGTACGGCTCGAACTTCCGACCCATGAGAATGGCCTGGTCCGCGGTCCATGCCATGTTGACGTCCACCATCACGTCGACCTCCGGGCCGACCGCCTCGCGCACCATGCGCACGTTCGCCGCGTCCTCGGCCTCCGACCACAGGTGGCCGACCTGCATCTTGACCGCCCGGTACCCGTCGTCGACGAAGCGGCGGGCCTTCTCCGCCATTCCCTCCCCGCCAAGACCGCGCCAGCAGCCGGACCCGTAGGCGGGGACCTCGTTCCGGTAGTGGCCCCAGAGGCGGTGCAGGGGCATGCCGGCATGCTGCCCCACGATGTCCCACAGGGCCACGTCGATCGCGGAGAGCGCGAGCACCTGGGCGCCCCCCCGCCCGTCCGCGATGGTGACGGACCAGAGGTCTCGCCAGATCGCCTCGATCTCCGAAGCGTCCCGCCCGAGGATGCGCGGCGCCATCACCTCCTCGATGCAGGCGGCGGTCGTCCGGAACCCCTCGCGGAGATAGAGCTGGTATCCGAGCCCGACGAGGCCGGACCGGGTCTTCACCTCGACCACGAGGATCTCGCGGTCCCGCTGGTAGTGGGCGAAGAACCCGGGCTTCTCGACAAAGGGGGCCCGCAGCAGCGTGACCCGCACCTCCTCGATCTTCATTCCGTCCTTCCTCTTCCGGTAGCCGGCGCGGCCGGCGAAACGGTTTCCTGGCTACTCTAGGCCGTCTTCCGGTTCGGTCACTCGAACCCGAAATCTCCCTCTGACCCCCGTTTTCGGGGCTACCAGGCAGCGACGAGGCCGTCCGCTCGCGGATCGCTGCCCACGACGTACACCCCGTCCTCGAGGGCCCAGATGATCTGGCCCCGGCCGAACTGGTAGGTCTCGCCGGGGTCCGGCGACGCCAGGCGGTGGCCGCGGGCGGCGAGGGCGCGGTGGATCTCCTCCCCAGCCCCGGGCTCGATGACCGCATCGAGGCCGTCGAGGACCCGCCAGCGGGGGGCGTCGAGCACCGCCTGGGGGTTCAGCCCATGGTCCAGCGTCCCCACCACCACCTGGATGTGGCCCTGGGGCTGCATCGGGGCTCCCATCACCCCGAACGGCCCGACCGGCCTTCCGCCCCGGGTCAGGAAGGCGGGGATGATGGTGTGGAACGGGCGCTTGCCGGGGGCGTACTCGTTCGGGTGGCCTTCCTCCAGGGTGAAGCCGAGCCCGCGGTTGTGAAGGGCGATGCCGGTGCCGGGAACCACGATGCCGCTCCCGAAACCGTGGTAGTTGGACTGGATGAGGCTCACCATCATCCCGTCCCGGTCGGCGGTGCACAGGTACACCGTGCCGCCCGCCGGCAGGTCGCCGGGCGCGCGGGCGAGCGCCCGCTCCCCGACGAGGGCGCGCCGGGCGGCCGCGTAGTCCGGGCTCAGCATCTCCTCGACCGGCACGTCCGCGAAGTCGGGGTCGCCGACGTAGCGGTGGGTGTCCGCGAAGGCGAGCTTCATCGCCTCCATCTCCAGGTGCCAGTTCTCCGCGCTCACGTGGGGATGAGCGGCGAGGTCGAACCCTTCCAGGATCGAGAGCCCCATGAGGGCGGCGATCCCCTGCCCGTTCGGAGGGATCTCCCAGACTTCGCAGCCCCGGTACGGCACCCCGATCGGCTCCACCCAGTCGGCCCGGTGCGCGGCGAGATCGTCCGCGGTGAGGTAGCCGCCGGTCCGGCCCGCGAACTCGACGATGGCGGCTCCGAGCGCACCGGTGTAGAACGCCGCCGCGCCCTCGCGCGCCAGGGTCTCGAGGGTGCGGGCGTGATCGGGGAGACGCCACCGCGCCCCGGAGGCCGGGGTGCGGCCGCCGGCGGCGAACGCCTCCTTCCAGCCCGCGAGCTGCGGGCCGAGGCCGGCCTCCCGGGAGGGGCCGTCGATCCTGTCCCCGTACCGCGCCCAGGAGTCCGCCACCACCGGCGAGACCGCGAACCCGTCCCGTGCGTAGTCGACCGCGGCCCGGTAGATGCGCTCCCGGTCCGCGCGCCCGAACCGCTCGTGCAGGGCCTCCCAGCCCGCCACGACCCCGGGGACGGTCACCGGGACCCAGCCGATCTCCGGCATCTCGGCGTGGCCGAGGCCGCGGATCCGCCCGGCGTCGAGGACCCGCGGCGCCCGCCCGGAGCTGTTGAGGCCGTGCAGCGTCGACCCGTCCCACACGATTGCGAAGAGATCGCCGCCAATGCCGTTCGAGGTCGGCTCCACCACGGTGAGGGCGATGGCCGTCGCGAGCGCGGCGTCGATCGCGTTGCCCCCCGCGCGGAGCACGTCGAGCCCCGCCTGGGCCGCGAGCGGCTGGCTGGTCGCGACCGCCCCGTTGGTGGCGAACACGGGCTGGCGGCGGGAAGGATAGGGAAGGTGGTCGAGCTTCATGGGATTTCCTGGTTGCGCACAATCGCTCTGTCGTTCGCTCTCCCGGGCCGGAGGCGCCACTGCGAGCCCGATTGCGGCAGCGGGCTCCGGGCCCGACGCGGGACGCGCATGCACGAGAAACGCGGACCCGGGGGAGCGCCGTTCCGAAAGGGACTTGTATCCATGGCTTGACGAACGTGCAGACGGTGTGGAGCTGTATTTCTGTCGGCGCGGTGTCGGATTACGCCTTCGGCCAATCCGACGACAAGCGATCCGTGCACTTCTGTCAGGTCATGGAAACAAGCTCCTTCCGGAGGATCGGGAAGGTCAATTATCGCACCGCGTTCCGAACACCGGATGACGGATCCGGTCGCCGGGAGCGAGGCCGATCCGCTTCGCTTCGCCGCCGTTCACCTCGAGCACCGCCCGCACGGGGACCCGGGACGAGATCGTGTCGAGGGATCGGGGGCGCGCATTGCGGACGATGCCCCGCACCGTCCCGTCCCGCGCGGCGAACACCATGTCGAGCGGAATGAACGTGTTCTTCATCCACATCCGCGCGACCTCGTCCCGTCCGAAGTCGAACAACATGCCGGTCCCCGGGGCCAGCTCGCGACGGAACATGAGCCCTTGCGCCCGTGCGCCGGGCGTCGCGGCGATCTCCACCTCGTAGCGGTGGACCGCGCCGCCCGCGAGATCGACGCAGACCGGCTCGGCGCGAGCGGCCGGCGAGCCGAGGACACCCGCGGCGAGCATCACCGCGGCGAGGACGCATGCCCGGAGCACGAGCGCGCGGAGCGCGCCGGGTGCCCCGGGTGCGCCGAGGGCGCCCGCGCGCCGCGCCGACCCGGACCGACCGGTCTTCACCCGGCCGTCCTCTCCACCCGCGGGCCGAGACGGGCGAGAAGCTCGTAGGGGATGGTGCCCGCGGCTTCCGCGATCTCCTCGACCGGCAGGCCATCGCCCCACAGGGTCACGGGGTCACCCGGGCGGGCGTCCGGACACCCGCGAAGGTCGATCGCGATGAGGTCCATCGACACCCGCCCCGCCAAGGCGGCGCGGCGACCGTTCACGAGCACCGCGGTGCCGGACGGCAGGTGCCGGGGATAGCCGTCCGCATAGCCGATCGCGGCGATCCCGAGGGGCATCGTCTCGGGGGCGGCCCAGGTTCCCCCGTAGCCGACCGCCGCGCCCCGCTCGATCGTCTTCACCGCGACGAGGGGGGCGGAGAGGGTCATGGCCGGGCGAAGCCCGTGGTCGTGCGCCCTCCCCCCCGGCATCGGCGACGCCCCGTAGAGCATCACCCCCGGGCGGACCCAGTCGCGATGGGCGGCCGGCACCGCGAGCACCGCGGCGGAGTTGGCGAGGCTCGCGGGCGGCGTCTCCGCGACCGCGGCCAGCGCCTCGTCGAACCGGGCGATCTGCTTGGGGCTCGCCCCGCCCCCCGGCTCGTCCGCGCTCGCGAAGTGGCTCATCGCGTGGAGCGGCCTCGCCACCCCGGGCAGGGCGGCAAGCGCGCGCCAGACTTCGGGGAAGTCGGCCGGAGAAAACCCGAGCCGGTGCATCCCGGTGTCGACCTTGACCCACACCCGTACCGGCGAACCGGCGGGCCGGGCGCGGAGCAGCTCGACCTGCTCGGGGGCGTGCACCACCGCGTCCACCCCCTCCGCGGCGAGCCGGTCGAGCGATTCGCGGTCCCCGAACCCGCCGAGGACGAGGAGGGTCCCCCCGATCCCCGCCCGCCGCAGGGCGAGCGCCTCGTCCACCCGGGCCACCGCAAGCCCGTCCGCGGCGGCGAGCGCGCGGGCGGCCCGCACCGCGCCGTGGCCGTAGGCGTCGGCCTTGACCACCGCAAGCACCCGGCTCCCGCCGGCACGGGCGCGGACGACGCGCAGGTTGTGGGAGAGAGCGGCGCAGTCGATGCGGGCGGTCGGCCCGGCCGCGCGTCCGGCGGCCGGCCGCCCCGGGGCGGCGACCATCAAGTCGTCAACGGCTTGGATCGTGGTTCCCAAATTTGGCGATACGGCCGAGGAAGGTCAGCGTGACGGTACCGGTGGGACCGTTTCGTTGCTTGCCGATGATGATCTCGGCCTTGCCCTTGTCGGTGCTCTCCTCGTTGTAGACCTCGTCGCGGTAGATGAACAGGATGACATCGGCATCCTGTTCGATCGCGCCTGATTCGCGCAAATCGGAGAGCATCGGCCGCTTTTCCGACCGCGCCTCGAGGCCGCGGTTGAGCTGCGACAGGGCCACCACCGGCACCTTGAGCTCGCGCGCGAGCGCCTTGAGCGAGCGGGAGATCTCGGAGATCTCGGTGGCCCGGTTCTCCGAGGTCCCGGGAACGTGCAT
>JAJECB010000475.1 GCA_022822245.1 Gammaproteobacteria bacterium | reverse complement strand
GGGGTCGATCCGGCCCGCCCGGCTCATGAACCCCTCGTACTCGATCGAGGCGCCGCCGTGCTCGACGAGGCCCTCCCGGAACGCGGCGCGAAGCTCGGACTTGAGGGCCGGCGCCAGCTCCACGGGCGAGACGTGCCGGAGGCGCGGGGCGATGGACTCGACCCAGGCGATGACGTCCCTCGCGAAGTACCGCGCGACGGTCCGGAGCTCGATCGTGTCGGCGCTCCCGTTGACGAGCGCGTAGAGCTCCTCGCGGGAGCGATGCTCGTAGCTCGGCCCCGGCATGCATCCGGTGTCGATCAGCTCCTGGAGGAGATCTCGGTCGAGGCCGGTCTTCTCCGCAACCTCGTCGAGAGAGACGTAACGTTCGCCGAGGTAGGCATCGAGCTCCTCGCGGGTCCAGTCGGGCTTGGTGTTCATGGCGTCGTTCCCCCCTCCGGAGCCGCGCCCGGGTCCGATCTGTGGTATGCATTGTATGATTCGATCATAGACAAAATATGAGTGACAAACCATCGATGGTCACGATCGGGACGGCGATCGGCTCGCCGGCCCGGGCGGCCATGCTCGACGCCCTGGTCCAGGGACACCCGCTCACCGCGACCGAGCTCGCCCGGGTGGCGCGGGTCGCGCCCGCGACGGCGAGCGCGCACCTCGAGAAGCTGTCGCGGGCCGGGCTCGTTGTCCGCGAACGGCACGGGCGACACCGCTACTTCCGGATCGCGGGGCCCGAGGTCGCCGACGCGCTCGAGGTGCTTTCCCGCCTCGGGGCGGAGAGGGCGGCGCCGCGGCCTCGACCGTCGAGAGATCTCCGGAACATCCGCCGCGCGCGTCTTTGCTACGACCACTTCGCGGGCGAGCTCGGCGTCGCGATCACCTCCGCCATGGTCGACCGCGGATGGCTTGTCCCCGAGGACCGCGACTTCCGCCTCACCGCATCAGGCGAGGAATTCTTCGCGGGGCTCGGAATCGACCTCGATGCCGCCCGCGCGAAGCGGCGCATGTTTGCGCGGCAGTGCCTCGACTGGAGCGAACGGCGGCCGCATCTCGCGGGCTCCCTCGGCGCTGCCCTCGCGGAGCGCGCCTTCGACGACGGCTGGGTGAAGCGAACAACCCGACCCCGCGAGGTCGCCATCACGCCACACGGGGAAGCCGCCCTCAAGCGCCTCTTCGGCTTCTCCCTCCCCTCCGCCTGAGCCGCCCCCGCTCGTCGCGCTTACGCACCTCCGCAGCGCGACGCTATTCCACGACCGGGTAGAAGGGGCGTCCCCAGTCCTCGTGCGGGTGGTCCATCATGACGTCGACGAAGACGGGCATGAGGAAGGCGAGGATTGCGGCGCCATCGCGCACCTGGTCCCGGTTGACCTGGCTGTTCCAGGTCGCGCCGCCGTGGACGATCTGGTTGCGAAGGACGTAGAGCCGGTCGAATACGAGGCGAAGGACGCGGACGGTGTCCCGCTCCTCGAGGGCGCGCCGGAAGCGCCGCTCCGACGCCCGGAACCATTCCTCCCAGTCCTCGAAGCCCTCCACCCCGTTGTGGTGCTTCCAGAACGGGGTGAACACGTACTTGTTGTGGAGGAGCACCCGGATGGGCCCCGAGAAGTTGTCCCAGATCGCGTCGTAGATCCGCTGCCCGGTATCCAGGGCCACGACCCTCTGGAAGAATTCCTTGAAGGCGTCCCGCTCGGCGGCCGCCGCGTTCTGAAGCTCCTCTTCGTCCGCGTAGGCCGAGTTGAAGCCGATCCAGAGGAAGAGGAACCGGGCGTCGTCGTCGCCCGCGGCCTCGGCCCGCCCGATCCAACTGATCGCCCGGTGCACCCGCAGCCCCATCGTCTCCGGGAACCCGCCGCGCAGCTCTCGCTGCTTGGCCTTGAGGACGGCGTGGGCGAGGGGCGCTTCCATGAATCATCCTTCTCGTTGAGGCAGGCAGCGGGGCCGTGCGCCGAGGCCGGGGGAGACTTCGAGGTTCCGCAGCGGCCCCCCAATCGTCCGCTACCTCCGACCGTCCTTCGCGACCGCTCAGCTACCGGAACTTCACCAACATTCCGCCAGTGATACAAGCAGGCTCGATTGACCCGGTACGCATACCCGCCCAGACTCACATTCATGGAAGCTGCTGCCGCACCCGTCAAGACGTACAAGTACCGGTTCAAGGTCAACGGAAGGGTGGTCCATCACGGCATCACCACGGACCTTGAACGGCGTGAACGTGAGCACCGGCAGCGGTGGCCGGGCGGAATCATCGAGCAGGTCGGCCAGCCTACCTCTCACCGCGACGCTTGGGAGTGGGAGCGCGAGCAGACGCTACCCGGTTCCGCCACAGCCGTCTGACCGTCCACTGCCCGATTCGTGTGACCCGGGCCAGAGCGTGCCGCCGCCAGCTCCGCCGAAGCACGTATATGTAACCGGAGCCGGGTTCACGCTGGCGTTCGCATTTGCAATTTGTCAGAAATAAACTAATATTTCTGACAAGTCGGAGGTCTCTCCCATGGAACGGCTGAAAGAAGCAGTCCTGCGCCACGCACGAAATCAGCCCGAGGGCGTCCCGCTGACGGCCAAGGGGCTCCTGCACTTGGGCAGCCGCGCCGCGGTCGATCAGACCCTGTCGCGCCTCGCGCGCAGTGGTGACCTGCTGCGGGCGGGACGTGGCCTCTATGTGCTGCCGATCGAAGGGAGGTTCGGCAACCGGTCGCCCGCGCTCGAAAAGACGGCCGAAGCGCTCGCGACGCAGCTCGGCGAGCGCATCACCAATAGCGGCGCCATGGCCGCCAATGTGCTCGGTCTGACGACGCAGGTGCCGGTCACCCCGGTGTTCCTGACGTCGGGGCCGAGCCGGACATTGAAGCTCGGGCGCCAGGAGGTCAGATTGCGATATTCGCCGCCGTGGCAACTCGTACTGCGTGGTCGCAAGGCGGGCGAGGCAGTCCGGGCGCTCGCCTGGCTGGGGCCGGATGGGATCGCCACGGCGATTGAGAAGCTCCGGAGCTCGCTGAACGCCGAAGAACGCCGAGAGCTGGCTGGCGTCACCGCGCAGATGCCCGGATGGATGGCGGAGCCGGTGAGCCGGATTGCTCATGGCTGAGCGATACCTGGATCTCGGTCCCGGCGATCGTCGCGAGGTGCTGGAATTCGCCGCCAGCGAATCCGGCCGGCCCGCCTACCTTCTCGAAAAGGATATCTGGGTTGTCTGGGCTCTCCAGACCTTGTTCGATGCGCCCATGGGTGCGCCCCTCGTCTTCAAGGGCGGCACGTCCCTTTCCAAGGCGTACGGAGCCATCCACCGTTTTTCCGAGGATGTCGATCTGACCTACGACATCCGGGCGCTCATCCACGACCTTGTCGGCGACAGCCCGCATCCGCTCCCGGCGAACCGGAGTCAGGAAAAGCGATGGACCCGCGTCATTCGCGAGCGTCTGGCTGCATGGACTCGAGACGCCGCTGCCCCGTTCCTGGCGGAGGTGCTTCGGGCAGTCGAGGCGCGTGGTGAGGTCCGGGTCGAAGACGCCGACCTCTTTGTCTGCTACGCGCCGTTGAACGAGGGAACGGGTTATGTGCGACCTGAGGTGAAGCTGGAGTTTGGTGCGCGTGCGACGGGCGAACCGAACGTGCCCATGTCAGTCGTCTGCGATGCGGCGCCCCATGTGCCGGACATCGAATTCCCAAAGGCCGAACCGCGGGTCATGCAGGTCGAACGGACCTTCTGGGAGAAGGCTACCGCCGTCCATGTGTATTGCCTCCAGCACCGGTTGCGCGGCGAACGCTTTGCCCGGCATTGGTACGACCTCGCGCGGCTCGACGCCGCCGGATTCGCGGAATCCGCCCTGGCGGATCGGGCGCTTGCCAACGCCGTCGCGGCGCACAAGACCATCTTCTTTCGCGAAAAGGACGCTTCGGGAAACTGGGTGGACTACGAAGCTGCGGTCTCGGGCAGACTCGAGCTCGTTCCGGCAGGGGATTCCCGCGCTGCACTGGCCGACGACTACGCGCGCATGTCCGAAGACGGCCTCCTTCCTGACGATTCCGAGTCCTTCGATGCCGTGATGACTACCTGCGAGGCAATCGCAAACCGGGCCAATCAGCAGCTCTGACTGGTGGAAGCGCTGCGTCCGATACGGCAGGCGAGAGTCGCCGGGGTGGAGGACGTCGCCGGATGCGGGATGCTGGAGTAATGCAAAGGAACCGCACGGACCGCGGTCGGCCTCGATGCAGCCCCCCAATCGGCGGTCTGGACCGGAACTGCAGCCGATCAGTGACCCCGAAGCGCGAAGCCGCCCGCCCGGCCGGGAATCACGGACCTTGACACGCGTGGATATGTACGTATGTTATCCGTACATCGTTTCGATGGAGACTTCCATGTCGACGACCGCCGCGGCCGCCCGCACCGACCGAATCGAGTTGCGGGCTACCAGGGAGGAAAAGCGCCTCCTGGCCGCCGCGGCCGCCCACGAGAGGTTGGACGTGACCAACTTCATTCTGCGCAATGTGTTGCCCGCCGCGCGCGACATCGTCGA